>JAJDAS010000159.1 GCA_029261755.1 Nitrospinia bacterium | reverse complement strand
ACTGGCTAAGAAGGTCTATACCGTGGAAAGGATTCGGTCTCTGAGTGAATCCGCACTAACCGTTCTCCAATCGCTCTCCATTTCCAATGTGGAGTTTCAGGTATCGGACGGAACTTTGGGTTGGGAGGAAGCGGCGCCATTCGACGCCATCATCGTCACCGCAGGTTCTCCACCCAACCTTCCCTGCCCTTATCCTGAGCAACTGGCCAACGGCGGAAGGCTGGTGATCCCCGTGGGTGATGAGGTGGTCCAGACCCTTTATCGGTACAGAAAAAAGGATGGAGATATCAAAAAAGAACGGATTACCAGTTGCGTTTTCGTGAAACTCATCGGCGAATACGGGTGGTAGGTCAGTAAGAAAACCGCTTTACCATCCCAGCCACCCCTCCATATATCAGCACGGTCCAACCAACTACACCAAATACATTTTTGGGGGACAGCCCAACCTTGAACGACGCGGATCTAAAAAATTCTGTTTTGGTGCTTAGTCCGAACGTGGGAACACGTTTGGTCATTTCCTGGGTTTTTAAGGATGGCTGGTACGATGTCGGCCATAAGCCCGTAAAAAGCGCCGAGGATATGCTCTCCATACTGATTGAGGAGTTTAAAACGAATTTCATCGGGAAAGACCCTTCCGGAGACCATAATTTGATTATCCTCAATTGCCGTAACATCTATGAATACCGAAGGGTGTTGGAGCCGCTCACCAAGGGTATCATGGCAAACAGGATCAATTGGGCTTTAAAGGGCGTCACCTTTACCCGAGAGGATATCAATAAATTTTTGGATGCCTGCGTGATAGCCCATTTTGTTATGGGTGCTAATCTCGTTTATCAGATGGAAAACGACCAGGATGTAAGGACCATTTTAGGCGACATGAACACAGATGAGCTGCTCAGTTGCACCAACCTTTTCTGCGACGTTGGATTATCGCTCTCCGTCTACTTTGAAAAAAATTTAGAGCCCACAACCCAGGATATCCAGCAATATAACCATGCTATGAAAAAGGGGAAAGAGGAAGCTGTGAAAGCGGCAGCGCTGGGAAATACGTCCAGCGAGGAAATTACCAATATCATTAATAAACACCTCGGCGCCTGTTCCTTAGTGCGAAAGTCAGACGAGATGAAGGAGCGGCTTCTTGGTGATGTGCAAACTTTTTTATACAACAAAAAAAACTGGGAGGAAATCTCCCATGAAAGAGCGAATGTTGTGGCATCCGCCGATATTTTCAAGCAGTACCAGGCTCTGAAGGATAAGGCGTTGCTCCTAAAGCAAAAAAGGGAATATATGGAGATGGAGAAGACCCTTAGCAAATGCTTAGAGCTTCTGGAAGGAACCGGTGAACTGGGAAAACATACCCTCTTCGATACCTATATAGAATTAGGAAAAAGCCAGATGCACCGGAAAAAATATGTTTCGGCTCAAAGAAACGCCACCGCCGCGAAAAAAATCAGGAGAGAAGCTCCCAGTCCACACCGGATGATGGGAGAATGTCAACTTGGGCGAGGGGCGGAGGCAATTACCAAAGGCGATTACGATAAGGTGGAAACCTTTTTCAATAAAGCCTATGATTGTTTTGCGAAAAGCCAGGAACTCGCGGAGGGGGTGGCATTGGAAGAGGCAAAAGAAAATGAGATTGAATCAGCCACCGCCATTTCCTTTTTTGGGGACTGGATAAAATGGGAAGCAAAAAAGGAACCCAAGGCCGCAAAACTGCTGAAAGAAAATAACGCTTTCAAAGCCATTGAAAACATGCGCAAGACTTTGGTGGTTAAACACAAAATCGAGGTTGATGCTAAAATCAGCCAGGAAATTTATAGAACGGAAACCGACAAAAATTTTGAGAAAGCCAGGAATTTTGCCCTGCAAGCGGCGAATTTGGTTTTAGGAAATAAACCCGAGCCCGCCATGGCGCTATACGAAAGAGCCCGCAAATTTGATGATTTGACCGCCTTTAGAGCCATCAGCCAACAGGCGAAAAATCACAGGACGCATGGGGAGATCGAGAAGGCGCGCGACCTTTACTCCTGGCTGGCAAAGTTAGACAAAAATGAAGCTGATTTGCAGTATATCAATGTGGCGCGGTGCTGCCTTCAACTCGGGGATCGAGTCATGGCCATGCAGCGACTCCAGGACGCCTTGCATGCTAATGAAAACGTAATTCAAGAGGCCATAGAGCTTGACCCCGATTTCAAACGGTCAGATGTGATGAGTCTATATCTCCACAGCATAAAGAAATAGGCCTGCGGGGCAGATGTTTTGCTAATGGTTGGAAAGTAAGTCTGGTGGCAGCTTATACTGCATGGTGAGTTAAGCCAAGAGCGGACATGATGACCCTTGACCAGGAACAACGATTTCTGTACGAAAATCAGACCCGCACAGGTAGGCTTCGGAATACTAACGCACCACTCACCGCTTATATAAATGGACCTGAGGCAACGTGCCTGCGCACCCCCAGGCATAAACATAATCCAAGCGTGTTTTAACTCAGCAATCTTCCATGAAGGATTACAAAAACCGTAAGCCTCAGAGCTAAGCTTTCTCTATTCCCCGCCGGAGCCAGGATGCAGCTCATGCGATTTTCGAATGGCAGATATCTGCCCGAGCCGCTCCATGCTTGTTCCCAGGGCCATCCTCCCCCAATCCATTTGTCGGCCTTGAAGCTTTTCCTCCCCCATCTTAATTTGACGACTTTTAGTCAGAGCTTCGATTACCTTTTTGAAGTAAGTTTCACTTTTATCGTACCTTCCATTTTTGAAAAACAACTCAGCAATCTTGAAAATACCGTCCAGGCGCAATGGCGATTTTTGCGAGTCAAGGGCCATACGGTATTCTTTTTCCGCCTCCTTCAACTTGCCATAGTATTCATAAAACCCACCCAGGGCCAGATGGCCTCCCGTTGACCATGGCGTCTCTCCCCTGGTGATAATAAAAGCCTGCTTTACAGTTTCAGTCTTTCCCTTGAGATTATAGATATAAAACAAGGTAACATCACTACGTACCCCTATTTTCCGCCATGGGAACACATCCTCGAATGTATAAGAGAACAGTTCTCCATTGTACAGTGGCACATCGGCTGTTATTTTATCAGTGGCTTTAAATTTTTCCCCCAGTATCTCTATTTCCGGTAAATAACAGATCAGATAATCCGTTACTATTATATGATTGGGTATTTGTTCCGGTTTTATGCCGCAATATAGCTTCGAGTAAAGCTCAAGGTTCAGTGACTTAATGCCTTTGGCGCCTAGTAAGGGATTCTCTGGGTAAACGATCCCAGGCAAGATCATAACCTCATGAATATTATTTTTTCTTAAATAGTCCGTCAAGTGGCCGAACTTGGTTTTGACCGATACGTATTGCCATGACAAAGCTACTGACCCTATGGCCACAAGTGACAGGACGGCGTAAAAAACCTTTCTCTGTAGCAGGTAATACAAGACAAATCCGCTTATAACAGCTGCTGGTATTATGGCAGGGGTGAAGTTTCTCCTCGCGAAAAATATCCGAGGATTAAAGGTCCAGTAAAGGAAACCAAATAAAAGCATATTAGCTAAAAAAGTCTGTTCAATGGAGATCTTTTTTTTCCAAAAAAGAAAATTGATAAAAAAGACTCCGCCAAACACCAGGAAAAAATTAAAAAAACCTAATTCCCGCATTAGAATTCTCAGGTAATAGTCATAGCCGAGATTTTCTCCATAAGTCCACTTGCTCCATATTTCATTCGCTCCAAGAGCAAAGGCCTTAAGTTGCCAAAAATAATAACTCGGTCTTAGAAAACTGTCTGCGGTTACTTTAATGCCAGAAAAACTGCTGATAAAGGAATTCCCGGAAAGAATGTCTCTTATGGCAAACTCACACAATAGGAGTGGAACAAGGAAGAAGGCGGAAAAAAACAACCATTTTGGAAGAAAACGGTAAATGAACCTCACCGGCAAGGAATCGTTGGAAGGCTTGCCAAGGAAATAGAAAAAATCAAAAAGGAACAGGCTTATCGCACATCCGATCAAACCGGGGTGTATGGTAAACATCACTCCGTTCAGGAATCCAATAGCCCAAAAAAGCAGGAAAACCTTTTTTGTTTTCGAGGTGTTTAATGTAAAAAGATATATCAGTAAAGTAAACGCGAAGAGGAAAATTCCCGGGGAATAGGCCATTCCCATCCTGGATATCCATACATGATAGGGCATAATGGCCAGGACCAAGGCGGATAGTAATCCAACGGTGGGATTAAAAAGCCGTTTCGCTATAAAAAAAACAAGCGCAACGGACAATATTCCAGAAATGGCGGAAACAATAAGCAGGGTATCCGTGGAGTAGTCGAAGACCTGCCCAACCAAATAAAGCAGGAAAAGGTAACCCGGTTTGACATAGTAATAAACCAGCTCATTTTCATAAAGTAAGGTATGGACCGGACGGTTATATACCATCTCAATGCCCTCGATACCCCTTTCCGAAAGATTAAATATCCTGAAAAATGTCGCCAAAGCAATAACCAGGCCAAAGGAAAGGTACATGGTCAAGGGGTTCATTTTTAACTGGGCACAATCAAAATTGCCGTTTTTTTCAGGAAGAATATTATTCATAATAAGCCGGTTCAAAAACATTAATCCGCGAATTAATTGCTTAATCCAGGAAAAGAGGGGAGGAAAGGTTATTTATTCAACACGTTTATGGGCGAAAATCTCTGCTGTTTTGTCCATATTCTGGATGACCATGAAGTTTTAAAACCTGGGCCGGGGGTCTGTTTTTGGAAAAATTATAGGGACAACATAAGCTATCAGCAGACCCTTTGACCAGGATAGGCGCCCGGAGGGCGACCGTTCACGGAATATCCACGATTATTTTTTTTGCCGGGGCACCTACCTCGTGAACAACTTCTCCGAGGTGGAAGTTTACCAAACTGGTCAACCCGTCAGTGCGGTTGGCAGCCGAGGAGAGGCCCAGCATATAACGGGAGTCGAAGATGGAGACCGCGTCTGTGAAGGTCTTGGTCGAGATATACCAGTCGCGATTGAATAATTGGTAAATAGTTAAAGTAACACTCTAACTTTTTAGATACACCTTTGTTATGCTGGTTGCATGAAGAAGCTAATTTTAACTGATCGACAAATCGCCAAGCTGGAAATAGCACACCGTGCGGCAAAGAAAGTAAGAGACGCTGACAGGATTAAAACCATTGCATTGTTAGCCGATGGGTGGACTCCTATTCAAGTTGCGAAA
>JAJDAS010000158.1 GCA_029261755.1 Nitrospinia bacterium | reverse complement strand
ACACCCGCGTCTTCGTTCTCTACCTGGATCATCAGGAAAACACAATTATCATTATTCAGCCTTCCTTGGAACCACGCCTCGTGTACTGGATAGGGAATGGGGTCTGAAGAAAAGGATATTTCCCTTACGGATTTCTCATTCCTCCACTTCCATATTTGCTCACAATCTTCTGCTGTAGTGGGTCGGAAAGAAATGTTTTTTTGTTTAGGCATGCCTTATTCTTTGTTAATTTCCTCTCGTTCCCAGGGTCCTCCCTGGGAACGAGAGGAAATATCAATCTTCGTCTCTGCTTCTTTTCACAGTTTCAATAACCCTTTTGATACCTTCATCTAAATTTACTTCCGGGGAGTAGTTTAATAATCTTTTTGCTTTTTCAATACAAGGGATCCGAGTATAAACCTCTCTCTCCTCAGTACGGTCGGAATCAGCCATGGGAATAAATTCTGGAGCTACGTCATTGGCGCCATACAAATTAATGACCTTTCCCGCCAGATCTTTCATGCTTATGGGCTCCTGGTCGTTGCCGACATTGAACACTTCCTGATTTGATTTTTCGTTGAATAAAGCTGCCACAATCCCTTTTGCGGCATCGGAAACATAACAAAAAGACCGTACCTGTTCCCCATCGCCATAAAGAACTGGTTTTTTATTTTCCATGAGAGCTTTTACAAATTTCCGTACAACAAAGTCATCCCTTTGCTGCTCTCCATATACATTAAACAGTCTGGTTACCGTATACTCTATTGGATATCTTGCTGAATATGCTCGCAAATATTCTTCACCTACAAGCTTGGTAATCGCATAGTTTGAAATTGGGTTTACCGGCGAATTCTCCTTTATGGGAGTAATGTTTTGGTTACCATATACCTCTGATGATGAAGTGAATAAGATTTTTTTTACATTTTCCTTAACACACTCTTCAAGAATATTTATAGTTCCCTGAATATTAATATAAAGACATTCAAGTCTTCTGGCCTCTGTTCTTTCCACGCCCAATGCCGCAGCCAAGTGTATCACGTAGTCACATCCACGTATGATCGTTGATATGGAAAAAGGATCTAAAATACTTCCTGCATAAAAATATGAAGCCGCTTCCTTATCATTTAAGGTCAAGTCTAAACATTTTACTTCATGGCCTTTAGCAATCAGTTCTTTCGCCACAGCCGTTCCTATAGAACCGGATCCTCCTGTAATTAGTACACATGCCATTAATCGTCCCCCTAATTAAATAATTGATTAATTTGAGTTACCACTCTTTCCATACCTAAACCATCTACAAATTTTTTCCCATTCAGACTCATTTTGCTTCTCTCTGACTCATTATTTATCAACTTTAAAAAAGACGTTTCAAATTTTTCTTTTTTTATTTTTTCATAGTGACCCAAATTGAAGATGCAACCTTGCTTTTCGAATTTTGTCGCAGTAGGAACTTGATGCCTATAGAGACACATACTTAATGCAGGAATGCCAACACACGCCATTTCATATAGACTAAATCCTGCAGCGCTGATACATAAATCACTATTAAAATAAAGTTCACCAATGTTTTTACAATCAACAATCGGTAAAACATTACACTTGCATGAATTAATTTTTTTTATTAACTTTTCCTTATCACCAACAGCCGCTCCAATAACCCAATGAATGTTGCCGGAATATTCAAAATCGGAGAGCCAATTAGCCACCATAAAATTGATTTCAAATGGATCAGAAGCTCCCAGGTTAATCACTATATCATTGACCGTTTTTGAAATATTTTTTGATTGCGGGTTGTACTTGCCTATTTCATCTCGAATTAAGAAATATTTTTCTCCAAAATAAAGGTTCTTTCTTTCCACGTTGCTGTCAAGAACACTGTTGAAAACCACATCTGCATGTTTTAATCCACCACCAGTATCATCAAAAGAAACAACGGTATAATGCTTCTTTAATTCGTTAATAAATACCGGATCTTGATTAAGCTTATCAATAATTAGAATATCTTTTTCCGGCAAGCTACGTAATTTAATAATTTCTTCAACTTCAGATTTTTCCTTATTCACTACAAAATACTTAAAACCATTTTGGGATAATAATTTGATGGTCTCTTCATATCCAGTAATAACAAATAAAGGCGAGACTCCTAACTTTTGATTAATTTTCTCTGCAAGAGCCATCATCCTATATAAATGCCCCATCCCAATTTCCGGGATATTAGCTCCATCCACCCTTATAAAGATCACTTCAACTCCTGCATAGATTACAAAAGCTCACTCTCCATATCTTTATCAACTCTCTTCATGTGGAGGAGTTGAAAAAATATAATTCCTAGGAGAATTGTCCAAGCAGTAGCAACGACACGATCTAAAGCAATTGCTATGACTCCATAATCAAAATCATGTTGCAAATAAAGTGCGCATACTCCAGCTACCCCTTCCCGGATACCGATGTTTCCAGGGACTATACTGACTAAGCCGGTAAGTGAAACCATGATTGAAATACCGATAGCATCAGTAATGCTAATGGGATGGTTCAGAATAGAAAAAGCAACATAAAACCTAAGACCTACTAGTACATTTAGCAAGGCCATTAATAAAATTAATAAAACAATTGGTGATTTATTACTTTTAAAGTTGAACCAGATTTCCAGGGCTTTGGAAATTTTTTCTTGAAAAGGTATTTTCCATTTTGCAATTGAAAAAGGAGCTGAAAACAATAAAACTGAAATAACCAATATTAAGAATAATAATATAAAGATGATATATGGGCTCAACGATCCATTAATGTAAAAAATCAGACTGATAATAAATGCCATCAAATTCAGCGCATACAGCTCAAGAATTTTCAGGCTACCCAGGGCAACAATAAACTTAGGATAAGTCAGACTATGCCTGGATTTTAAATAGTAAGCATTGGAGACAGTACCACTTTTAAAAAAAAGTAAGTTGCCCAACCTTAAGACGAGGGGAAGACCGATCCACTCTTTCAGAGATAGTTTTAGGTCAAATGAATCAAAAAGATTCCTAAAAACAATTCCTGTTAATAAAAAAGAGCCCATAACAGCCAAGGAAACTAAAGCAATTTGACTCCAGGTTAAGTTAGCAAGTTGCTCAAACTCCTTACTCTTATTGGAAAAATAATAACAGGCTGCCGCAATTATTATTAATAAAAAAACAATTTTAATTTTTTGACGCATTTGTTAGGTTAAGTGTTATTCTGACTCTCATGACTTTCAATAATCTTAACAACAAGATCATTTACACGGTTGCTATATCCCCATTCGTTATCATACCAATATACAAGTTTCATGTGCCTGCCTCTTTCTACCTTGCTCCAACGTTGGTCAATAATCGCGGAGAATTCCTCACCACAATAATCTAAAGAAGTTAGAGGTTCTACGCTATTTCGAAAAACTTTATATTTCTGTGTTTTTTCAAATTCATGAAACCTTCCTTGCAACTCTTCCTTAGTAAGATCTTTATCTAGCATTAGAATAAGAACCGCGCTGGAAACGATTTTTGTGGGCGTTCTGAATGAAAGAGACTGAACTTTTTCCGACAGGCCCGGGAAGACACAATCAGCAGCGGTAATAGCGGAGGTGGATTTGGGTATCAAGTTTTCCGTTGAAGCCCTTCCTAAAGCGTAATGGGAAAAAACATCTCCCGGCTGTGACCAAGAAGCCGATGGGCCGTCCAACAGGTTTTGGTATGACAACCACGGATGCAGGGTGGTTAAAAAACCGCTTTCGATCTCATGCGTTTTTTGTATCAGTTTTAATATTGGGGCCAAGGCGATGGTGTCACAAATACTTGATGAAAAAACGTTGTGCGTCGAATAATCACACTCCTCTTCATTTACGCCAAAAATAATAGTCTTTACATCTTTATGGCCCGGTACATTGGTAACTATAAATTTTATCTTGCCTGTAGCATCATTCAACATGGGCTCAAGATTGCTTTTTATTCCGGATGAATCGATAACTACATCCACGTCGTGCTTTTCCCACGGAACATCTAAAATCCTTTGTTGATGGTGAACATTGACTTCGTGCTCACCAATAAATATTTTATTTTCATTATGTTTTACAGGGTCCGGGAAACGTCCGTATGTTGTGTCGTATTGCAGCATATAAGCCATATTTTTAATGTCGGGATTGATATCGTTAATAGCAACAATGTCAAAATCTCTCCGAAGATGATTAATTCGGTATATTGCTCTCCCAATACGACCGAATCCGTTAATTCCAACTTTTATTTTTTTCATAGCGTACCTTTCAAATAGAGCTTTTTTAAAGATTCAATAAATTGAAATACAATTAAAGGAATAATGTATAGAAGTACTTATCTTCATTGTTCAACAACCTCACATGAAATGAACTCTATGGTGTTTGAATCGGGATCCTCAAAGTATAAAACACCTCTTCCTTTGTTAGGTCCGGCTGATACTATTGAAGGGACACCTGCAAAGACAACCTTTTTCTTCCTTAGCTTGTCAACCATTTCATTAAAATTCTCTACAAAAAAACAGACATGAGCGCTTCCCACGTTGCATGATCTTGCATCAAGCTTGCAGCCTTCCGGCGATAAATACTGTATCAACTCTACTGCACAATTGCTGGTCTCTAAATATGCAATTTTTAAATGAGCGCCTTTGATTCCGGTAACCTGCTCTGAAAAAGATTTTTCCCTGTAGTCAACATCAACTAGCTTTAAGCCTAATACATTTTGATAAAAATCAATGGATTTTTCGAGATTGCTTACTGTAAAACTCATGTGATTCATTTTTATGATCATTTATTTACCTAATAAACGAGATTATCTTTATTAATAAATTTCGCACAGTTTTTCACGGAATATTCATAGTTTTTTATAAAATCTTTTAAGAACTTTTTAACCGTAGCAGGTGATGTTTCATAAAAGTAATTGCCTTTCTTCTCATATGGTTGGGCGATATCTTGTATGAGCACTAGGTTTAAGCTATGAATTGACGATTTTTTATCATGCATCATAAAATCCACTAATTTCTCAATATTTAAATTTTCATCAAGATAAATATTCAGTTGCAGTTTTTTCATCATGGAAATAATGGAATCAACAGATTCCCTGGAGATCAACCCTTCTTGATTTGCAAAATGTAGAGCCAATACCGTACCTACAGTAATTGCATCTCCATGTAAAATCTTATAGTTTGATGTTTTTTCTATTGCGTGCCCAAAAGTGTGGCCCAAGTTACTTGCAAGTGGATCTCTTTTCCTTATGGTGCTTCTGGCTTTGATGGATTTAATAATGATCTCAAATAGCTCCTTATCTGACTTATTTTCCTGGTAACGTTCCATTTTTTTTAAAAGGCTTTTAGAGTTCAAGAGACCATATTTAAATATTTCCGAAAAACCCTGCCGAAGGTAGTATGGGGAGTTGGTTTTCAGAAAGCTAATATTATTGTAAACAACTAATGGATAATAAAAAGTCCCAAGTAAATTCTTGTTTTTTTTGGAATTTAAACAAGTTTTACCTGCTGTAGAGGCGTCTATCTGACCCACAACAGTAGTGGGAATAAAGTAAAGCGGTAGACCGCGCATGTAAATAGAACATACAAAACTAACCAGGTCGATAACGATTCCCCCTCCGACGGCAATGACCAGATCATATCGGTTGCATTTATTCTTTTCAAAAAAATCTACTACTTTGAAGTAATAATTAACGGATTTGCTATTTTCAACAGGGTCTACCTGATGCGAAAAACATTCTTTTTTTTGATTTTTCAATTTCCCCAATATTTGTTTTCCCCAAATCTTGTGCACATTTTTATCAAATATAAGAAAAATCCTGTTATACTTTTCACAGTCAAAAGAGCCAATCCACTCCATTTCCTTATCATCGGTATTAACAAAGAGGATTTTGTCTTTTTTTGAGTAGGTTGTGGAAATTTGTTTAATCATAATAAATCGGGATTACAAAAAGCATTTTTCATTGTTTCATTTAGCTTATTAAATATTGCTTCATTGATATTGTTACACTTAGTAAACTCCGGCAACGCCGGCCATCCGGCATCAATAAATTCAACATTCTCAAAGATTTTGTTAGTTGAATATCTCGGAATAATATGAAAATGGACATCGGGGTCAACCATCATCAGCATTAGGTAGTTGATTTTATCATACTTAAATAATGTTGAAAGATGCGTTTCCACTTCGTTTATAACAGCCGAGTACTCCTGGAAACTTTCTGCTGAAATTTCCGAAAATCGAGTTACAGGGTCCTTGCATAGAAGAACAAGTGAGCCCAAAGTGCACTGTTGGGGTCGGAGCAGCAGATACCAATGTTTATATTCTTTGATAAGAGATCCGGGGTAACCAAATTTAATTAATGTTTTATTCTCGCCAGCCATATTACCCAAAACAATTTACAAGCTGTTTACTTTCTCCTTGCTTTCGTAATGCAAACCTTATATTTGAACATAATTAACCCTGTGACTTTATATCGGTTCTATTTTAAAGATATGCCAATCTTCATCCTTGTAAAACAAAGTGCTTATACTTTTTTTTTGCTCAAAGGGAAAGGTATCCTTTTTAGATGCAAAATATATATTTTCATAATTTGACAAATTAATAAATTCATTATAGGGTTTCTTAATAAAAACACCTTTAATTGGGAAAATAATATTTTTAACCGACGCTGACCCGACAATTTCTTCTTCTGCAAAATAAACAGTACTATCTTGCGACAAATTCTTCTTAACTACAAACGCTAATTTATTTGCTGGCTGATAAATATTGTAAATATCCTTAACTTGAAAAGAAGTGAGTGTTTTTTCAAAGTTAATAGTGGGGTTTTCAATGATAATTTCCATTCTTGGCCATAAAAATATTTGGAATAAAATCACTAGATTGCCAAATATAATTGAATGTAAGACAAATCGCTTCTTCAGGATATTCCATTGAGAATTAATTCTATAACTTGACGATCCTACCAAGTACACCAGAATTGGAAACATCGCAAGAAATAGTCTCTGGCTCGTACCATTAATATGTTTTCCTACTTCATGAAACAAACTTATCACCATATTAATTATCCCCAGTTCATAATCTCTTGGCCTTCCCGTAGCATTTACAATAACATTTACCGTAATGAAATAACATAATAAAAATAGGGCTATTTTTCGTTCCGAATTGTCGAGGCGCCGCCAAAATAAAGGAATAAATAATGCCAACAGGACTGTAAAAACCCAGTATCCATTTAAAACGATATTTATTATTATCCGGAATTTAAAAAAACCGATAACCTCTCTCACCTTTTCAAAGCTACCTTCTGATAAATAATTTCCAGAAAAATAAAAAAAGGCTATTAGGGATAATATAGTTACAATAAAAAAACCATTTTTGCCGATTTTTTTAAATAAAAGAAAGAGAAATAAAATGAGAGCAAACGTTAAAATGTGTTCCTGATATTTGACAATAGACAAATTTGTTAAGCAAAAATACAAAAAAAGCCAAACCAGGGTAACCGTTACAGGGAACAAACAAAAGTAAAACAATTCATGCTTCTTTTCCGTATCTTTCTTACTAACTATTGTGATTACTAATGTAATAATGAAAGAAAATATAAATTCCAATCTCGCCCAGATTGCAAAGGCGAAAAATAACCCGGAAAGCAAATAGTATTTCGTCAAATTTTCCTTTGGTCTATCAATAGTTTCACGCCAATAAACCACCGCAAAGAATAAATATGTAGCGGCAATCAAATTGTTTAATACAAGATATGATCTCCACCAAAAAACAGGTGTGGTAGCTAAAATCAAAGTAAACATTAGACAATAATCTTCATCTTTTACTCTTTCTTTTAATTTAAAATATAAAAATAACACTATTGACAAATAATAGAATGGATATATAATTTTTGGATAATTAAAGTTAAAAAGGTAAAAGTAGGAATGTAACAAATGAGTGATAGGGGTTCTATATACTGGGAACTCCTGAAAGTAGATTGACATATCTTTTTTTGCAGCAAGTAATTTTCCAAAATAATCATAACCAAAACCATCCGGTGTCATTGTTGGAAAATATACAGAAAACAGCAAACTAACAATAAATAATACAAGCAGGATTAACCAATTTAGAAGTATTCTCTTTGAAAAATAATTCTTCCAGGAATTCCTACTAACTTGAATACAGGAATAACTTTTAAGATCCATTATGAGGTTCTTGTTAGTTATCACTTTTAATAATAGAGCAAACATAAAACCCAGTGATATCCAAATCATGACATTAAACGCACTAACATAAGCTGCAAATAGCCATAACGAACAAAAACCACAACCTAAAGGGATACTAACGGCTATCTGCTCACCAAAATCATAAATTGGAAGATATCTTGTGGTTATTATCCAGCTAATAACGATAAATAGTGACAAAACAACTAACAAAAATATATCCATAATTAAAATATTCTAATTGAAATAGTTTGTTATTTGCTGGTTCAGGAAAATGACGGCTTAAATTTATTTAAAAAGGCAATGGTTGGCAGGGCTTTGATACTGTCCGCATAATAAACGGAAGTTTTTTGATTTTCTATATCGTGGCTGATATTTTCTGGTTTTGTTCGTACGTTTTTATTACAATTTGACGATCATGCATTGCTTACTGTACATTCCAATAACAGTTTCCGGTTTGTCTTCAAAAAATTCATCAACTGCTTTCACAACGCCAGCAGCTGTTACATAAT
>JAJDAS010000157.1 GCA_029261755.1 Nitrospinia bacterium | reverse complement strand
TTGGCAGAGGGTATTTCAGGAAAAACCGGATGCTGCCGCTTTTTATGCTCACCGGGATATCCGGGAAGACGAGATCCTGCCTTGGGATGTCTTGGATATAGGCCTGAAAGAAGATTATCTATTAAAGGAGTTTCAGAACTTTTCAGCGGGTGTGGAAACTCCGCCATGTCCCACAACCACTTGCTATCGTTGCGGTGATTTTGATGGAATGTAAGAGGAGTTAACATCTCCGGCGAACTAAAAAAATTAACATCGAACCCTGAAGATCAAAGAAATTTAACCGCGAATGAACGCGAATGGTCGCGAATAAATAAAAAACCAAAAAAAATCTTTCATCAATCTATGGCCTGGGTTTTATTCGCGTGAATTCGCGGCCATTCGCGGTTAAATATTTTATTATTAAAAATTCAACCTTAAAAAAAAATGGAAAAAGAAATTTATGAGAAAATAATCTTTCCCCTGGATGTGCCAAATATTCAGGACGCGGAAAAATGGGTAAAAAACCTAAATGGCTTGGTGGGTGCTTTTAAAGTTGGCTTGGAACTTTTCGTTAATGAAGGCCCACCTGTCCTGGAAATGGTTAAAAATAATAGCGATGCGGGCATCTTTCTTGATCTGAAATTTCATGATATCCCAGCCACTATGATGGGCGCTTTAAAAGCTGCTGAAAAATACCATCCGCTCCTGGTCACCATTCATTCAGAGCAGGGTGACCGCTTGATGGAGAGCGTTTTATCCATACAAGACGAACATACCACCGTTTTGGGGGTGAGCGTTTTAACCAGTATTGCACCGACAGACCTTCCGGGCATGGGGATAAGAAAAGATCTCTCCATGGAAGGGTTGGTTGACCTTAGGGTGGAACAATCGCTCAAGGCCGGATGTGGGGGAATCGTCTGTTCCGGGTTGGAAGTGAAGCGGATCAGGGAAAAATTTGGCAAAGAGCTGGTAATTGTGGCACCCGGCATTCGCCCTGCCTTTTCTTTGAGTGCGCAGGAAGACCAGCAAAGAATCGCAACACCTTCCAAAGCGATTCGGGATGGGGCCGATTACCTGGTCATTGGACGTCCAATACGCAATGCCAAAGATCCGCGTGAAGCAGTATCGAAGATAGCATCGGAAATTAAGAGTGCGATGTAAGGCTTCTTTTTTCGTATCTATTCAGCGTATTTTTCTATAAAACCAATTCAATTTTACCCTGAAAGGGTTACATACCATAGCCCAGCGGTTAAGGCATGTGTTTTTTACATGCCTTAACCCTGGGTAAAAAAACAACAGAATTTCAACCCTGAAGGGGTTGCACAAATGCCGGATTGGCTATGGAATTTTGCCCTTACAGGGCAGCTATTGGTTTTTTTATTTATATGATTAATGAGGACGGTTGAATCATACTGAGTAGATACCTTTTGTTGTATGCGTTCATGGGCTTTTTCGTACGCTTTTAGTGGAGAAATGGAGTGGTGGAGTGATTGGGGCAGGATTTCCGTTTACCAATGCAATGGAGTCATTTGATTTGGTAGCCACCATGTTACACACGATGTTCGTTGGCCTTGGGTTTTTCCAATACTCCGGTACTCCACCACTCCATTACTCCTTCTATGAATGTGATAGCAGTTTTCTTGTAATTGGTAGCTACGCCCCGTGAACAGATACCTTTTGTTTTTATAATGTGTCCACCTTAAAAATCTTTTCTAAGGAGAGAAACATGGCTCTGACCGTTTATCAATACAAGAAATGTTCGACCTGCGTGAAAGCGTTGAAATATCTAGACGCAAAAGGCGTTGACTACACGGCAATCGACATCACCGAGCAAGCCCCAACACAAGAAGAGTTGAATACCATGCAGGGACATTACGACGGCAACCTGAAGCACCTGTTTAATACGTCGGGTGTAGTTTACCGGGAATTGAAAATCTCCGACCAACTCAAAGCAGGAATGAGTAATGAAAAAGCCATTGAGTTGCTTGCTGGTAACGGCAAACTGGTAAAGCGGCCTTTCCTTCTGACGGACTCAGCCGGACTTGTGGGCTTCAAAGAGGATGAGTGGGACAAAGTTTTCGGGTAATTTGAGGGCGGGGTGGGGGGCATGTCCAGTAAAATGACGAAACTTTCCTCATTTTTTTGTGCAAGCTTTTTTCTTTTTCTGCCTTGTTCCGTGTATCCCAAGCTGAGTAACTATCGCATTAAGGTCATCCGATTTTAAGGTAGGAAAGTTCCAAACAAACAGGCAATTTAAGTTGCTTCAAGACGTAATTTACCAATCTGGTTTAAAATAACAGCAAATAAATCTTTGGGCACTGCCACGCCCATTGTAAAATTGAACAATATTCTTTGCCCATCCATCTATATTCGTTACAATAAGCCCAATACGACGAGGAAACAAACAGCACTATAACTCGGGGCATACAGCCTTAGAGCCTTTATCGAATGAGCTTGCAACGTCTTCCCGCAATTTGTGTTTATTGACCCAAATCCACACTGATGGACCCGCCCACTGCATAGGATTCCCAACTGGGGTCACATTTCGGCGGTGTGCACGGCGGTCGGTCGCCTTTGACCGTTGTTTCAATTTTAACCTTTGGTCCCCATACAGCCAACGAGACAACATTAGAGTAATGAGCGCCCAAATGCGGACCACCAGGCGTTCCCCTGATATCGATTCTCTTATGCATCATGTCGCCTGAAAATTCAATGATAATGTGTGCATTATGTATGGAAGACGCATTGATTTGGAATTTTACATCGTCCCCAATACTGGTATTTTGGGCATTGTAGGAGCATTCCGATGTGACATTGGTCGAACTGCAGCAACCGCTTGGATTGTCCTTAAAGAGACAAAGGCAACCAGAATTTAGCGCTGCATTGGTATGCAAGCGGCCGTTGCATGGTGTGGCGCTCGACCCACCAGACCCACCCGTGCCTGACCTAACCCCACTAGCCGAGACCGAACTAACTGAAATTATGGAAAAAGCAATAATTAAGGAAACGATTTTTTTCATGTTACCCTCCTTTTCTTTTGATTTGAATGGTTTATGGATTTCCATGCCCGGTTATCAGGATTAGCCATATACTAACAGAGTAGTGGGGGAAACTCAAAAGAAAATTTTCCTGTTTTGTGCGGTAAATTTGTTTTGCATTCGCCCCGTGCTTTTTTGAAGTTTACTAGTTTTATTTGCCTGTCTCCTTTTTCTATGTGTAGTTTTTGAAAAATCTATTTTAACCCGGAAAAAAGGCTTACGACGTACACTCTGTCAGCTTTTTCATCATTTCACTCTTCAAATTGGCCAGGTCTTGGTATTTCTTGAACTTTGAGGTGGACATCAGTTTTGGGTTGATATAAATGGCCTCCATCAACCTGTAAGACGCTTGAGCTTGGTTTTGCATCTCCAGATAAGCCATGGCCAGCTCGCACAAAACCCACTCTTTCCCTCGGGGATCATTTTTTATTATAACCTTACAAACAGCAATGGCCTCCAACTGTCTGAAGTTTTCCCTAAGGGAGGCCGCATAGGCCAAGCCCGCGTTTTTTAGATTTTCTACCACAATCTCCCTATCCGGGATTTCGTTCTCTAAAAGTTCTTGATAAATTTCAAAGGCACGGTGGAATTCGCCGTTCTTCCTTAATTCCACGGCAAAATTATTAAAAGCGGGACTCACGTTGGAAGCATCTTCTTTGATTATTTCTCTGAATATCTTTTCGGCTTTTTCGTATTGTTTGTGCCTGGCGAGAAGAATGGCTTGGTCGATCCTGGCGTCAACATCCAAGTGTGGATCCAGGAAATCGTGAGTAATCGTTTTCTCTAAAACAGCAGAGCTGATTACTGAAATTTCCTCCTCTTCCTTTTCCAGCCTCAGTCCTCTCAAA
Organism: Nitrospinia bacterium; assembly: GCA_029261755.1. Lineage (GTDB taxonomy): Bacteria > Nitrospinota > Nitrospinia > JACRGO01 > JACRGO01 > JACRGO01. The sequence continues at coordinate 1,980 of JAJDAS010000157.1, read as the reverse complement.
TCGGCTTCAACCAGAGCACTAACCAGAGGGGTATAGGGCATTTTGGGAATCATTTCGGGTGTGTTATTTTGCTCCGATATCATTTTTTCAATTAAGCGTTGGGTGTCTTTTAGATGTTTCATTCCCAAGGCAAACCATTTTTTTGCCTTGTCAATGTCGCCTTTTCGGGCAGACTGCTGAACCAGTGCAAAACTGCATGCACTGATCTTTCCGTGAGGCGAAGGAGCGGCTTGCTTTAATTTGAAAGCTTCCCGGTAATCATACAAGGCTGAAATATATTCCTGAATTTTATAATAAGCGTCCCCTCTTTCGATCAGGGCTTGAAAGTCGGGTTTCAAAGATATTGCTTTGGTAAAAAACTGAATCGCTTCCTCGTAACTACCTTTTTGCATAAGATCCTCCCCCTGGGAAAGGAGGGCCTGATACTTTTTGATAGTTTCGATACTATTTTCATCGGAAACCTGTGCGGCTTCGGGTTTAGGAAAATCGAGGGAAATGGCCAAGCCGGCAAATTGTGTAAGCTCTTTGAAAAACCTCTCCCGTTTGCTTGCAACCGACGCCTTGGGATCCTGAAAACTTACAAACCGAATGCCATAAGTCCCCAAGACCTTAAAAATATTCTGCTTTTGAGAGGTATGAGAAATCATAAAAAGCGGAATCAGGTTTTTAAAAGCGTCCTCAGGAACATTTTTCTTGACGGCTTTCAAAAGAGCTAACAGATTGGCGTCTTTAGGCTTTGGATGATAGTGCAAAAGGACAAGATGGTTCTCTGCAAGCCAACGGGACAAATTGTTTATCAGAACGATAGAGTCATGTTTTGGCTCCGTATAGACGGCAAACCCCACCTCTTCCAATAAGTTGCCTACATTTGCCGCAAGATTCGTGTCGTAGAGGCTCATGGAAAAATGGGGGTGTTTTTCCACTAGTGGCTTAAGTAGTGGTTTGTATTTTTCAACCATATTTTTAATGCAAGCGGGGGGTGGTGCTTTTTCTTTTGAACTGCTTTTTGTTTTCAAATTCGACTCCTTTCCGTAGTGATTGGCGTGGCAAAACTCACTTTCCTATTTCGTGTCGAAGCTCCAGACACCGTCCCATCCGTGCGGCGGTGGGGATTCCCTTAGGCGTGCGACTCTCTCCAGATAAGCTATTGAAGGTGGATCGCCGGGAAATTTTTCTAAACATGATTGGAAACTCTTCTCTGCAGCATCCCAGTTGGTGCTTCGGTAGGCGTCCAGGGCTAGCCCGAAAAGTGCTGCCAGATCTTCTTTGCCGGATGTCAGCAATTCATGCACCCTGATCGGCTCATCCTTTCCTTTGACTCGGATTATATCGATTTCGCGTGTCCGGACCTCCGGCCCGGCCAGCACACGTGTTCGCTCGGACAGCAAAACATGGGTTCCATATGCTTTATTGGCCCCCTCCAGACGCGAACCGAGGTTCACTGGATCGCCCATTACCGTGAAGTTGCGTGACACATCAGAGCCGATGGCGCCGACGATCATCTCACCGGTGGAGATGCCAATCCTGAGATCGATATCGAGTCCCTCAGCTGCGGTGCCCAGTTCGTTACGGACCTTGGAGCGGAACACCTCCAAATGTTCTATGGCTGCCATGGCTGCTTTGCAGGCTTGTGCCGCGTGTTCGCTTGAACCGGAGAAGGGCGGACCCCAGTATGCCATAACCGCATCGCCCATGTACTTATCGACAACGCCTCCATTGTCGGATATGGCCTTGCCCATCAGTGTAAAGAAATCGTTGATCATCCGGACCAGAGCATTGGGTTCAAGCCGTTCGGAGATCGAGGTGAAGCCCTTGAGGTCGATGAACATAACTGTCATCTCTCGGCGCTCCCCACCCGGTTCGGAGATGCCGGGTTCGTCGAGCAGACGGGTGACGATACGCGGATCCATATATTGGCCAAAGGTATCCTTGATACGCTCTTTTAACCGCAGTTCGCCCACCATGTGGTTAAAAGAGCCG
>JAJDAS010000156.1 GCA_029261755.1 Nitrospinia bacterium | reverse complement strand
CCCAACTGGATTGGGGATATCATCCTGAGTATCCCCACCATCAGGGCCTTGAAAAACCGGTTCCCGGAATCCAGCCTGACCCTGGTGGCGCGCTACCCCCTGGGAGATCTGCTGAAAGAAGAAAGGTCTGTGGATCGTTTGATTGATTACGATCCTGCCGGCAGAAACGCCACCCTTTCCGGCAAAATGGCATTGATCAGGGAACTGCGCAGGCTTCGATTCGACTTGGCAATCGCCCTCCCCAACTCCTTCCGAGCGGGGACCATGCTTTTTCTATCCGGAGCTAAAAAACGTGTTGGTTATGCCAGCGATTCCAGAGGGTTTCTGCTTACCCATCCCATCCCGGCGCGGAGCAGGCAGGGGGAAGGGCACAGAGTGGACTATTTTCTTAGGATCGCGGAAGAGGTTGGATGCTCCGTTACGGAAAAAAGCATTTCTCTGGAAACCACGGGCCGGGAGATGGAAGAGGCGGAAAAAATCCTTTTGGACCATGGCGTTCAGTTGGGAGACCTGCTAATCGGAATCCATCCGGGGGCTTCCAAGCCGCCGAGGACCCTGGCGCCGCAGCGTTTTTCCGAAATATGCAAATCGGCTTGTGAAAAGTGGAAGGCGAAGGTTCTTCTCTTTGGGACTTACCGGGAGCGGGAACTGGTGGAAGAGGTTCTGGCCAATGCCGGAGAGGATGGCGTTTTCACCATCGGAAAGGATTTGCCCCTTCGAACCACTATCTCCCTCATGGAGCGTTGTGATTACTTTGTGGGATGCGATAGCGGACTCATGCATATGGCCGCTGCTGTTGGAACTCCGCTGGTGGGACTTTTCGGACCTGGTATCCCGGAGCATACGGGACCGGCCTGCGGCCATGATAAAAAGTCCATCATTTTTCATCGACACCCGTGTGCCCCGTGCCGCCAGAGGTTTTTTAAGGACTGCGAGCCGTCACAAGAGGGCCGTCCTCCCTGTATCGAAGAGGTCCAGGTTGAAGAGGTGATGGAAGGGTTGGAGAGGCTGATGGATGGGGGGTAACAAATGGACTTGGAAGATAATTCTAACCAAAAATATTTGAAATTTTTTACTGAAAAATCATAAAAGCAAAAACCTTTTTAACCACGAATCTCACAAATCACACTAATTTTGTTGATTTTAATACGTGAAATCCGTGTAATTAGTGGTTCCAAGTCTTTGATTTTAAGAGAATATTTCATTACTCAATCTCCAGCGATTTCGGAAACCGGGTGAGGTTTTCACACCCATCCTTGGTGACCACCACCACATCCTCCAGGCGGATTCCTCCCATCTTCCGGTAGTAAAGTCCGGGCTCCACAGTAACCGTGTTGCCCGCCTTCAAAGTTACTGGGGTTTCGCTTATAGACGGATACTCGTGCAGGGCCAGGCCGAGTCCGTGCCCTGTCCCGTGGATGAATCCTTCCTTGCGCCCATTCTTTTCCGTTTTTGGGAAACCGTTTGTTTCGAAATGCTTCTGCACGGCCAGATGTACTTTCTTTCCGTTCATTCCATGGGCGATCATTCCGAAAGCAATGTCTTGGGCCTCCCGAACCAGGCGGTACGCCTTCTTCACTGTTTCATCTGCCTTTCCCTTTACCACCGTTCGGGTGAAATCACCGTAGTACCCGGTTTGGTCCGAGCGTGGAAAAATATCCACCACAATGGTCTGGTTTGCCTTTAGCGGGCCTGACCCTTCGTTATGAGGATCGGCGGCCTGTTGCCCGCATGCCACGATGGTATGGCTGATGGAGTAACCATTGGAAGCGATGGTGGAGTTGATTACGGCGCGTAGGTCCTCTGCCCTCAGGATCTTTCCATGATAGTAAAGCTTTCCGTTGTCCCCAATGGAGGCGTCTTGCAGGATCTTCAGGGCGGCCGCGAATCCCTTTTCCGTAACGCGGAGAGATTTTCTGATGCACTCTACTTCCCAATCTTTCTTTACCGCTCGACCCTTAAAGAAAGGTTCTTTTCTGTACTGAATGAGGTACCTCTTGCGGAGCAGATCCGCCAGGCGGATGGGAAAGTTTTCCGGTACCGCCACATAGACGGCATTGGTCTTTTTAAGTAGGTGGGTGACTACGTCTGCCAAGGGATGGCTGTCTCCCGCCTTCTCCAATGGTTCTCCCATCTCCTCTTTGACTTTGGAAAGGGAATAGACTCGCTTCACCTTGCCATGCTTCAAGGCCCTGCTGTATTCCAGGTCGGACATCACCACAGCCGGTTGTCCCCTGGAAGTGCGAATGTAGATGAAAGGGTCCGGGACAAAAAGGCCGGTTGCGTAGAGCATATTGGGGTCTTTGTCGCTGTCCGCGATGATCAGTTCCGCATCGAATTTTTTGGATTCTGCCATTTTAGTTCTCCTCCAAAGTTAGTTGTTACAAAGCTGTTAAGGTAGGCAAATAAATCTTATATATCTGTGGATGAAGTTTATTGTATCAAATTACGCATCTTTTACATAGTCCGCGTCCGGAAATAGCTCTCTACCCTATATTCTGTGCTAAAATAATCTCACTGAAATTCTCCTCGCAATGTTGCATCCGTTCATGGGACATTGGTAATCGAAAACGAACTTATTTGCCGCGCAGGCATTGTTACACCCCCCTTTATCCCCCCTTGATAGGGGGAATTAGTTTTGCTTTTGGGAGACACTATGGACTGGGCTTCCCGGTTGTATCGATTCGGAATAGTTACGGGATTGAAGACCTGTATGAGAGGCCGCGTGGCCCTGGGATTGAAGTCCATGCTGAACCCCGTCCGCTCCGGTTTTTCCCGTTATCTGGAGATTCCCTATCTCATAGAACAGTGCAGAGGAGAGGAATGTCAAAACATCCTGGATATGGGTAGCCCCAAGCATGCAGCCCTCTTCCTTTCCCGTCAACTGGGAAAATCGGTCACGGCGGTGGATATCCAGGACGACTTCATTGAGCCGTACCGTTTTTATGCGGATACCCTCCGTTTGAAAAACCTTGTCTTGGAGCAAGCCGACGGAACCAGCTTGCGGTACGCCGACGAAAGCTTCGATACGGTTTACGCAGTTTCCGTGCTGGAACATTTGCCCGAAAAGGGAGATAGCCTGGCCGTTAAGGAAATCCACCGGGTCCTCAAAAAAGGCGGGAAGTGCATTCTCACCCTTCCCTTTGCACCGAAAGAGGAGGACATTTACTGGGAGCAGGACATTTACGAAAGAAAACTGGATGGGGCCAGGAACTTTTTTTCTCGGCTATATAGCCGGGACTCCCTGGCGGGAAGGATCATTGAGCCATCAAAGCTGGAGGAAACGGACCGAAAGTATTTTACCCAGAAAAACTGGAAATTCCTGCGGCAGGACAACCCCAGGAATGCGGATCTCAGTCGGATCTCCCCCCTGGCGCTCCTCTTCATCCATCCCCTTGGGCTCTTCCTGGCCAAAAGGCTTTTTCGGTCTTGCGAAGCCTCGGATATTGCCCAAGAGATCCCCGGCACGGTATGCCTGACTTTGGAGAAAAGAGGTGAAGCGTGAAGAAGGAGTAAAAAGGGCAGAGCTTGTGGTATAAATAGGGGTATTAATCCACAGGTTCTGAGTTCAAGGTTCACGGTTCAGGGTTGAAAGGGCGTGAAACCAGGTTTTCTAAAACCTTGAACCTTGAATACGGAACCTGGAACCTTTATAAGGAGGAAGATCCGTGGAATCTTTTGAACAAATCACAGGAACGATGGCGCGTGCGCTGGGTGTATCGTGGGCCAGCGGAATCAATCTCTATGCCGCCATGCTGGCCCTGGGAGTGGGTAGCTCCATGGGCTATGTGGCCTTGCCCCAGGAACTCCAGATTCTTGCCAATCCCTTGGTCATCGGAGCTGCGGGTTTGATGTATTTTGTGGAATTTTTCGCCGACAAAATTCCTGGCGTGGATACGGGGTGGGATGCCATCCACACCTTCATTCGGATTCCGGCAGGCTCCTTATTGGCTTTCGGCGCGGTGGGCGATGTAAGCGAACCCATAGCAGTGGCGGCGGCGGTGATCGGAGGCGGGATGGCGGCGGCCACCCACGCCACGAAAGCGGGATCTCGGGTGATGATCAATACCTCGCCGGAACCCTTCACCAACTGGGCGGTCTCCATCGGAGAAGATGTAGCGGTCTTGAGCGGTCTTTGGGTTGCGCTGAACCATCCCGTGGTATTCCTGGTGCTGCTGGCCGTTTTTATCCTATTCATTATATGGTTTCTGCCCAGGCTTTGGTCGGGAATCAAAAAAGTATTCGGCTTCATCGGGCGCTTTTTCGGGGCCGGGAAAACGGATGAAACCGAGGCCCCGACAACTCCCGGCATGGAAGCCGGACAAAGCGGCGCTGTGCCAAATGAAGGCTCAAGCGGCCTGGAAGAGAAGATGGAACAGCTCAACAATCTTTTGCAAAAGGGATTGATAACCGAGGAGGAGTATTCAAGGAAAAAAGGAGAACTGCTGGATCAGTTGTGAGAAATGCAGGTTCCGGGTTCCAGGTTACGAGTTCCGGGTTACGAGTTTACGGACACGGATAACGGACACGGCTTTAAAGGGTTCAAGGTTTAGGGTTCAAGGTTTTTCGCCCCTCGCCTCTTCAGTTACTACTTTCCCAATAAGGGTTGTCTGCTTTGGAAACCGTGTTCAGAGCGGCCAACTCCACGTCTTTATGTTTTTGAAGCAACTGTAGGCAGACCTCCTGCGACTTCTTCAAATCCGCCCCCGCCAACTTCACCTGGAAAAAGTTGGAGTCCAGGTCAAAACCCACGATCTCGCCTCCAACCTCTTTTACCACCTCCTTGGCTTTTGCTTCGTCCACAAAGCGGGAAAAGGTGATCAAAATCACATCCTGCTCCACATTCAATCCCGTGTCCTCATCGGTGACGATGTTTTTGGGGTCCGGGACGTGTAGTTTGCTTTGCGCCTTTTTTGGCGACGAGCCTTCGTCGGAACCCAGGAAGTCGCATCCGAAAGAGATCAGGCTTAGCACAGATACGGCAAGGATGGTGATGGAAAGTTGTTTGATCAATGGGCTTCTCCTTTCACTATGTTTTAAGGGACGCCTCCAAAAAACTCACTTTTTTAAAGAAACCTACCTGTGGGTATTGTTTATGAAATATTACAAAA
>JAJDAS010000155.1 GCA_029261755.1 Nitrospinia bacterium | reverse complement strand
CATCCATGACGGGCATCATCACATCCATCAGGACTAAATCTACCCCTTCTTCCCGCTCCAGGATGTCCAGTGCCTTTTGGCCGTCTGGGGCCTTGAGCACGGTCATACCGATTTCGGTCAACACCATGGAAAGGGCGAAGGTGCCACGGATGTCGTCGTCAGCCAATAGAACCTTCTTTCCTTTCAGTAGTTCATGGGGTTCTGTTGGGAGTTGATCCTGGTCCGTTTGCGTTTGTTGAACCTGACGCAAAAATTGGGAAACTTTATCAAGCAGTTTTTCCTTAAAATTATTGGTTTTGATAACAATGGAGTCGGTATATTCCCTCAATACCGCCTTTTCCTCCCTGCTGAGGTCCTTGGCGGTGTTGACCACGACGGGAGGCAATTGGATTTCCGGGTCGTCCCTGGCTATGTCTAAAATCTTAAAGCCGCTAATATCCGGTAAAATCAGGTCCAGTATCATACATTCGAATCTTTCCTTTTTCAACGCCGCGATTCCCCGTTTCCCATCCGGGGCCTCCACAACCTTGATCCGCATCTCTTCCAAGAGACTCACAAGGTTCTTTCTTAAGACGTCGTCATCTTCCACCACCAGGACCTTTTGGACTTTTTTAAAGCACTGGGATTCAATCTTATTAAAAAGGTTTTCCAGTTGTTCCTGGCTCACGGGTTTTTGCAGGTAGTCTTCCGCTCCCAGGGCGAAGATGTCCTCTTTGGGTTTAAGCCCGGAGATGATATGCACGGGAATGCCGCTGGTGTTGGGGTCTTCTTTCAGGCGATGCAATATTTCCAGCCCCTGTATTCCCGGCAGCTTCAGATCCAGGATGATTCCCGCTATTTTTCCCTGTTGAACCACCTCCATGCCTTTTTCACCGTTCAAAGCGGATAGTGGTTTCAAATGGTGGTTCTGGCATTTTTCTTCCAGTATTTTTACAAAGTTTTCGTCGTCTTCAATGATGAGGACCGTTGCCTCTCCTGGGAGAGGCGCTGGTTCCATCGGGGGCTCGGTGTTGATCTTGATGCTCTTAGGACGAGGCCTCACCGTTTCGAGTCCGGTTGTTTTTCCTAACCGAAGCGGCAAAAAAATGATGAACGTGGATCCCTGCTCCAGTTCGCTTTGCATCTGTATTTCTCCTTCCAGGAGGAACGCCAACTCCTTGGAAATGGAGAGCCCAAGTCCGGTGCCCCCAAATTTTCTTGAGATCCCTCCTTCGGCCTGCTGGAATGCTTCAAAGATGGTCTTCTGGCTTTCTATAGAGATGCCAATCCCCGTGTCTCTGATATGGATGCCAAAGGAATTCTCTGTGCTCAACTTTGGGTTGAAAAATTTTTGGCCTGGTTCAACCGGTTTGACCTCGATGCAAATTTTGCCCTTTTCCGTAAACTTCACGGCATTGGAGATGAGGTTTTTAAGGATCTGATGAAGCCGCATGGTGTCGGTTTGGATCAGCTCGGGAAGGCCATCGGCCAGGTTGACCTCAAAATCCAAACCTTTCGCTTCAGCCATATGCCTGAAGTCCGAATCGGTTCGCACAACCAGGTCTTTCATGGAAACATCACCAACATTGAGGTCCATCTTTCCAGCCTCAATCTTTGACAGGTCCAGGATTTCATTGATGAGACCCAGGAGAAAGTTGCCGCTGGAAAAAATGGTCTTAGCCGATTCGATTTGCTCCAGGCTCAGGTTACCCTTGGTGTTTTTCTGAAAATGTTCCGACAACAAAAGAATGCTGTTTAGCGGTGTTCTCAGTTCGTGGGACATATTGGCGAGGAACTCGGATTTGTATTTGCTGGAAAGGGCCAGGTCTGTGGCTTGTTGTTCCAGTTCCTTTTTAGACTCCTTCAACTGTTCTTGCTGCGTCCGGAGTTCCGACGCCTGTTTTTGGGTGCGCCCCAATAGCTCCTTGAACCTGCTCTGGTTATGCGCCGTGGCCACGGCGATGGAGATATTTTCCTGGATGCTATTGAGAAAAGTGAGCTTGTCGGCGTCGAATTCATCAAAGGAAGCTATTTCCATCGCACCAAGGAGGGCGTCATTGTATATGAAGGGCTGGATCATAATATTCCTCGGCACGGAGGCGCCCATAGCGGAATGGATCTCAAAATATTGGGCCGGGACATCGCTAATGAGCATGGGTTCCTTGTTCAACGCTGCTTGCCCCACCATTCCCTCGCCAAGTTGGATGCTCTTGGCAGGCGTTTCTTTTTGGTCGGGAGCGTAACTGCTACTCAGTTCCAGGGTGGAGCCATCCGGGTGCAAGGAATAAAAGGCGCCTCGCTGAGCGCCCAGATATTTACAGAGGAAGGTAATCACTTTGGACGCCAGTTTTGATTCGTCCAAAAGGCCGCGGATTTCGTTGTTCAACTGGTTTTGCCCGGTTTTTAACCAGCTTTGCATTTCCACCTCTCTTGCGTTTTTATGGAGGGTGGTGGTCATCCTTTGCAGGGCGATACCAAGGGTATCCTTTGCGGAGCGTGGCTTAATCTCCTCCGAGTAGTCTCCAGAGGAGACCGCGTCAACCTGCCGGGCCACTTCGCGAAGGGTTTCAACCATCCTCTGCATGGAAATGGCCAAACGGTCTCGCTCCGAGGCCATGGTTATCTCAATATCCAAATCTCCCGCCGCCACGGCATTGGTGGCTTTTTCTTTTATCTTAAGGTTTTTCAGCATGATGATTAGCGAATTGCCCAAGTAATCCTCTGAAGAGGCAAGGTTAACCTTGGTGCTCAAATCTCCCTTGGCCACATCCTCCACGTTTCGGGCCTTATCGTTCAGGCCTTCCAGCATCTCTTTCAGCGACTGGCCCAGCGTGTCTTCTTTGGAAAGCATTTGCAAACGCGTGGAGAGTATGCCCCTGGCCACATTTTTGGCAACCTCGGCCTTTTCCTCCAGACTATCCAGGAAGCTGTTCAGCGTCTCGGCCATGAGGCCCATCTCATCCCGGCTCTCGATCTTTGAACGTAAGGACAGGTTGCCGCTTTTTTGCACCCTTCCCACCGTTTCGACCAGGCTGGTGATTGGTCGGACAACGGTGCGGACTATCAAAGCGCTAATGAAGAGTGCCAAAACTACGGCAATTAAAGAACCGGCCAAGACCGCATCTGTTGTATATTCGGAGCTTGCCTGAACTTTGGGCCCAAGGGTGTCCTGGGAATCCTTCACCGATAGTTTGATCTCTTCGGAGGTCTCCGCGATGGATTGATCCAAGGGGTCTAACTCTTTACGGATTAACTCATTCCGTGTCTGAATGGTGGTCACCATCTCTTCAAAAGCCTTCAGGTAGGTATTGTGGGCTTCGGAGAAATCCTGGAGCAACCTTTTCCGTTTTGGATTTTGAATGGATTCCACCATCTTGCCAAAGGTCTCTTTGAAGCCGGCGCCAAGTTCATCCCGCACGCGCTTCACATCTTCCTGGCTATTTTCCTCAAGGAATTTGAGGAGGTAAAGCCGACCCAAAAGAACACTTTCCAAGGCCCGTCCGGCCAGGTAGGCCGCTTCGGAATCCTCATCTTCATAGGCGGAGACCATAATCTCAGTGAGATTTTCCCTCATCCTGGTCCCTTGGGGACTCAACTCATCAACCAGGATATGATCCCTTCGCCTCATTAGTTTAAAAACCTCTTCAGCGGCCAGTTTGTAGCTGTCCAGGCTATCCACCAACTTCTGGCTCATTTCCTGGCGACGTTTATCTTGCATTTCCGCTCTTTGCTGTATGGCAAAGATCCTGGCATTGCGAAAGCGTTCCAAAAAAACGCGGTGATGTTTTTCATCCCTGGATTTGA
>JAJDAS010000154.1 GCA_029261755.1 Nitrospinia bacterium | reverse complement strand
GTTTTCGTTCGATGGATGGAGCAAAGATATTTTGCAGAGTAAGAAGTTACCTGTCTACCGCAAGGAAACATGAAACCACTTCTCTCCTTGCATTGAAAATGCTTTTTCAAGGAACTTTTATTAATTTCGCTGAATAATTACAATAATTTTAACGTTACCGAATTGCGTATAAGACTTGAGGATTTCCTAATAGTTTCTTGTGTATTCATAGTTTTAGCTTTCTCATATAACGATTATTCCTTTGCAATATTGCAACAATCATCCCTGCAAAAGTATCCGGTATATTTGAAAAAAAATGCAGGAGTATGATGCGCTATTTAGAAAAATAGTAACAAATCAGGTTATCCGGTTCAAGGTTCAGGGGCCCCCGTTGAAAGCCTTGGGCCCTTGATGCCGTTATAGTTTCTTGGCCGAAAGTATAAATGTTCATTACAAGTCCCAAAACCTTAAAATGCTTTGGCTTCAATGCTTTTAACCTTAAACCTTTGAACGTTGAACCTGAGTAGTCATTTAAACTTCACCAAAACCTCCACCGGACCTTCAGGGTCAAGCCCTTTGTAAACAGCTTTAATCGCCAAACCGGGTATCACGGGTATCATTTGGGTCAATGTGCCAAGAGATAAGAGGTCCCCCTTTTTTAAATTCTTTCCTTCAGCCTTTAAGGAGTCCCGGAGCCACAGGACAACTTTCAGCGGATTGCCAAGGAGGGTGTCCCCTTTTCCTTTCGCTAGCTTCAGGCCATTTTGGTCGAAGACCTCAATGGTCATTTGGAGGAAGCGTTCTTCCCATGCCAGCGTGGGGGCAATGGCAATGGGTTCTCCAAGAACTCCCATCCGGGCGCCCACATTTGCTGCTATAATCATGGGTGCGCTCAACTGAGCACCTTTTTCGAACAGCAGGTCGGGAAGCTCAATGAAGGGAATAACCACGTCCAAAGCGGCCAAAACGTCCCTGGGAGTTTTGGCGTTGTTGATCTCGGCGCTTCCAACGCGCACCATCAAATCCCCTTCACACATGGGAACTGCTCCGAAATTCGATTCCACCACCGCTCCGCTTTGAAGGAGCATTTTCTTTAATAGGATCCCACGAAGAGGATGGGTCAGGCCAAAGCGCTTTTGTGCGGAAGGATTGGTGAGTCCTGCCTTATATCCTGCTTGTTGGCCAAGGTCCGTGCCTACTAGCTTTACAAATTCTTCTTGTATGCGTTTTGCCTCTTCTAAATCAATGGACGCAGGAAATGTGTGAATAGGGGTTTTGGTCAGGTAGTTTTCCAATAACCATGGGGCCGTGCCGGGAAGAGGTTCATGGGCAAAAAGATTCGGCGCAAGAGATAAAATCCAAACAAGGGGTGCGCAAAAGAAAAGTTTCCCGAGAAAATTCAACTTTCAGAACCTTGGGAGTGGATTTGTTTTTTAGGGAGCCTGATGGTAAAGGTAGTACCTTCGCCCAGGTGGGATTTGACCTCTATGGAACCATTGTGTTTTTCAATTACGCCATAGCAAATGGCCAGGCCCAATCCGGTGCCGCCGGTTTGCATATGTGTGGTGAAAAACGGAGCAAAAATTTTGTTTAACGTCTCTTTGTCCATTCCCTTCCCGTTGTCGGAAATAACCGCTACAATATCTTTCTCGGTCTGGTGGGTGGAAATAGACAACCTGGCGTCCTTGTTCCCCTCCATGGCATGGGCGGCGTTGGTGAACAGGTTGATAAAAACCTGCTCCATTTCCTGCAAGCTCAATTTAATTGCCGGCAAATCTTCAGACAGGTCCAGATCAATCTTAACTTCATTTTTTAGCGTGGCGTCAAATTTACTGAATTTCAGGGCTTCCTTGATGCAATGGGCAATTTGGATTAACTCGAAAGAGGATTCTTTCTGACGTGAGAAATCTTTGAGACCGTCCACTATTTTTGAAATACGAAGGCTGCCTTCCGCTATGGAGCTAATCAATTTGGGCATATCATTGAAAATCGAAGTAATTTTTTTTGTGTCTCCCGTTCCTTCCTCCATTGCTCTTTCCACCGCGCCTTTCATTTGCCTTTCCCAAAAGATCTTGAGCAGTTCGGCGTAAGACCTGATCACCGCGTTGGGGTTATTAATCTCATGGGCCACGCCCGCCGACATGATTCCGAGCGTCGCCATACGGTCTGCGTGGATGAGTTGGTTGGATCGTTCTTCTGCCAGAAGTTCCATTTTCGTTGCATATTTGGTGATTTCCTTGTTTTTCCGGGATAGCTCTCCAGTCAGATTTTTTAATTTGTTATTGGCATCCTCCAACTCCGTGAGATATTTTTCTCTCTCCTGCTCCCTTTCCTGTCTGTTTATTTCTTCCAGTTTTCCAAAGAGCCAAATGAGCAATAAGAGTCCACTGACAAAAGCAGCTATTTTGGCAACTCTCCACTCTAGCTCAACCGCAAGGGCCTTTTCTATCTTTACCTGATCGACCACCATTTTGATGATTGCATTTTCTCCCATATGGCAGACATCCCCACACTCCTCCCTGTTTATTTTGATAAATTTTTCTTTTATATCGGGATGGGTTGTATCCTCGCTTTCACCGAATTTCAATGCGTCCTCAAAGTTTTTTCTGTCGTGCTCCAGCATTGGATCCTCAAATATAGATTTAGAATCTTCTGGCCGGTCTCTTTTCAAAACTTCCTCCGCCTCCTTAATAACTTCTGTAACAGACATATCGGCTAAAAAGGTTTTATCTCCATATTCCCAGGCATCCACTGCCAAGGCGAGCACATGGCTAGCTGTTTGGGCATCCGCAAAAGCTTCACGGCCATCAGACCGATATAAAACCACCGAGACTCCTTTTTCACCGGCCATTTCAGTGATTTTTTTAAAGGCGCCTTCAAGGTTGTTAAACCTCCCGGAGCCCATGATTCTTGTAATTTTGTTTTGGATATAGTCAGTGATCATTTTTGCGTCTTCCACCTTTTCCGCAGTTCGTTTTTCAAGACTAATCCCGAATTGCCGGAATGAGTTCACCGCAAAGGCAAGGAGAACAAGCAGGCCTGCCAGTTGGATGGCCTTTCGGTGATTGGCTATAAAGGTAGCCGTGGTAACCAAAAAGCTCCACCGTATTTTTTTGGAGGAATTATTGCTGTGTCTTGCTTTCAGATTGTTCATGCCTGTGTTTATTCTCAAAATTAAAAGAAAAGGAAAAACGGCATTTTGCTAAGCTGTACGAATTGAGACAATTACCTGTAAAATCTGCTCTCAGTCACGGAAACATATGAATAATGTTAGTCAGACGGGCTCGTAGTCCCGCCTATAATTGTGCAATATTGCGTGTTGCCTTTAGGCAGCACGAGCGCCTGGGGTTCCCTGGCCTGGCCTGAGCCCGTAGGGCGAAGGGCA
>JAJDAS010000153.1 GCA_029261755.1 Nitrospinia bacterium | reverse complement strand
ATAATAGCCCTCCAGGGTCTTGGGAATATCATAGTGGACCACCAGACGGATGTCCGGTTTGTCGATGCCCATTCCGAAGGCAATGGTGGCCACGATAATGGGCGTTTCGTCCCTGATAAATTTTTCCTGGGTCTTTCGCCGTATCTCTTTTTCCAGTCCTGCATGGTAAGGCATAGCGTTAAGTCCCTCCATTTGCAGATCCCCGGCCAGTTCCTCCGTATTTTTTCTGGAAAAACAGTAAATGATTGTTGGCTTGCCTTTATTGATTTGCAGCAGATGTAGCAGGGCCTGGAAGGCGTTGCGTTTGGGTCGAACGCTGTAATTAAGGTTGGGCCGATTAAAACTGGAAATGAAGGTTGCGGGGGTTTTCTGGTTGAGCTGTAAAGGAATATCCTGGCGAACCTTTGCCGTGGCCGTGGCGGTAAGGGCAATGATGGGGACCTTCGGGAATGTATCGCGTAGTTCCTTAAGCGTCAGGTAATCCGGCCGGAAATCGTGTCCCCACTCCGAAATACAGTGGGCTTCGTCCACGGCAAAGAGGTTCAACTGCAACACCTGTAGAAAGGCGCGAAATGAGGAAATCGCAAAACGTTCCGGGGCAACGTAGAGAATTTTCAGCCTGCCTTCTATGGCCTCCCTTTGAATCCGGTTGATTTCTTGCCCTGAGAGGGTGCTGTTAATGAATCCGGCGGGAATTCCATTGGCGCGCAAGGCGTCCACCTGGTCCTTCATCAGTGAGATCAGGGGGGAGATAACAATGGTGGTCCCTGGGAATTTGAGGGCCGGTAACTGGAAACAGAGGGATTTCCCCCCACCGGTGGGCATAAACACCAGGGCGTCCTTTTGGTCCAGGACGCTTTGGATGACTTCCTCCTGCAATGGACGGAAGCGGTCGTAACCGAAATGTTTTTTGAGGAGATCCAGCATGGATTTTGTTACAATCACGAATTGGATGATTGATCGTTTTCAGCCTTGCTAAAGGCCAAACAATCATGGCTCCGTATGGAAGGGCGGGGAAAGCCTATAAGAAAATAATACACAAGAGGAGCAGAGAATAAAAGTGAAATTTAGGATCGGTGAATGATTGAGCTTCCGCCAAAAGCCTAATCAAAGATATTTGAAAATTTCAATTTTTAAAGAGGCCTAGCCCACGGAACACACGGAAATACACAGTGCGGCGAAGCCGCAACCAAAGAGTAAGCTGCAAGGAGTAAGCAGTAGGCACGGGTGGCTTGGACAAACTTGTTTGTCCGTGCGATAGAAAACTGTGCTAAAAAAACAAAGTTTCATAGGTTTGTAGTACAGAAGAAAGCAAATAAAGACCTTTCCGTGTATTTCCGTGTGTTCCGTGGGCTAGGTATTTAAGGTTTTTAGATTGTGAGAGATATACTAAAACCAATTTGATTTTCTGTTTTTAAAATCAAATTTTGGTTGCAGTTAATGCTTAGCAATTGGTTTCACTAATTTTAAGATACCGAAAACCAATTGCGGTAGAGTATAAATTACCAGATGGTCGCTGATGCATGCTTAAAAAGAGGATTTTATGGGCAGCACCACCCACTTATTCATGCCTGTTAAGCCAATTTATTTTCTTGATTTGCCGTCATGGAATATGTTACGTTTAATCCTATTTACGAATGAATGGGGCCACATTTTATTAACTTCTTTCAGGGGGGATGAAATGAAAAAATCATTATCTAACATTGTTGTATTCGGAGTAGCTTTTATGCTGGCTTCCGGTTGCACTGCGGTTCTTGCCAAGGATAAAAAAGAGCCTATAGTAGTGGTAAAAGATGAATACAAAGTGCTGGTAAAAGAACAGAAAGCGCCGGTAAAAGAACAGAAGGTACTGGTAAAAGGACAGAAAGTGCAGGTAAATGATGATCCGAAAGTACTTCTAAAAGATAAACATAAAGTGCTGCTAAAAGAACAGAAAGCGCCGGTAAAAGAACAGAAAGTACTGGTAAAAGGACAGAAAGTGCAGGCAAATGATGATCCGAAAGTACTTCTAAAAGATAAACATAAGGTGCTGGTAGAAGATGTGCCGGAGGTACCGGAAGAATAAACCAAAAGGTGCTGATAAAATATCCACGGGGAAGGCAATGCCGTTGCCAGCGATGACGATGGTCGTTAACGCATTGCCAAGCACACGCCCCGCCCTCCCATTTCCATGAGCAGCCTAATTTAAGGCAAATTCACGCCATTAGAGGTAGGAAATAACACAGGGCATTTAAATTAGATACGAATCTTTTCCGCTATTTTTATTGAAGCTTCTTAGATCCTTACATAATAATTCTGAGAATTTATATCTCACGATCTAAAAATTTAAAATGTCTTTGGCTATACTTTGAAATCAAAGAATAAACGCCCCTCCTCACCTTCCCAATATGCATGCTCCACCGGCAACGGATTTCTTTCCTGATTAAGAGTCCTATTCCCAATCGAAGGCCCCGCAAACACCTTCAAAATCGATTCATCTAAAAACCTCAATAAACCAAGTTCCTACCAATCTACATTAGGGCAATGGGCAAAAATCTGTCGAGGCTATGGCCTCTTCTTTGTAAAGGGAGTGTTCATTTTTATCTAATTAGGTTCGAACCCCCCTTCGTAGTTTGATATAATAATGCAATCAGAGAAAATCTCAAAAAAGATATTTTCAATTTTGACCTCAAGGCAAAGAGACAAAAAACAAACCCTATATATTTTTTTCACAAAGAGCAAAAGAGTTAAAGAGAAAAGCCTAAAAAGAACCAAAAAAGGCTAAGCTGTTTTTATTTTCTTTTTCCCTCCTCTTTTTCTCTTTAACTCTTTGTGAAATCCGGTTTTGACTTTTCTTTTAGTCTTTCTCTGTGTTCTCCGTGTCCTCTGTGGTTAAATTTGTTTTGAAGTTGATTTTAAATGCTTTTTTTTAATTGTGAGAGACGAATTCTCGGAGTCATTGTGTAAGTATTAACTAAACCAGAATGGACTATATATAGCAACTATCCGGATCTTCCGAAATAAAATATTCTGAAACTATGCCGATTGTTAAACGATACCAATTGATTGATGCTTTATTCTAACCTTAGGCTCAAATTTGAACGCTATAAAAAGAACTTTGGATATAATTGTATCTTTTTTAGGAATTATCATTTTCTTGCCCTTTTGTATTGCGCTGGGTTTTCTAATTAAACTGGATTCTTCCGGTCCCATATTTTTTACCCAAAAACGGTGTGGGAAAGATGGAAAAGATTTCAGGATGTATAAACTGCGAACTATGATTAGTGACGCGGAAATGCAAAAAGAAAAATTGCGTAGCGAAGTAGAGGGTTCGGTATTTAAAATAAAAAAAGACCCGAGGGTAACCCGGGTTGGAAAGTTTTTAAGGCGGTCTTGTTTTGATGAATTGCCACAACTCTTGAATGTTTTAAAGGGAGAAATGAGCCTTGTGGGGCCAAGGCCGCTGGCCTACCATGAAATGAGCGGAGACACGAAATGGAGGGATCTACGGCTTACTACCAAACCAGGGCTCACCGGTCTATGGCAGATCAAAAGAACCGATGAGAGAAAGTTTGACGAATGGCTCCTATACGATAGAGAGTATGTTGAAAACCAATCATTCTTGTTGGATATCAAGATCCTTCTTATGACCTTTCATTCGATTATTAAAAGAACGGAAATCCATTAAATACTCTGAGGGAAAAATGACAACAACACTGGTGGACATGTTGGAAGGAAACGCAAAAGATCGTCCTGGTAAAACCGCCTTGGTTTATAAGGATTTACGGTACAGTTATCAAGAATTGAATGGCACGGTGAACCGTCTTGCCAACAGAATGGACTCCATGGGCATCGGACAAGGAGATCGGGTAGGCTTGATGCTTTCCAGGGTCCCTGAAAATATTTTCGGTTTCCTGGCATCTGTTAAGATTGGCGCCATTCCGGCGCCCGTAAATTATAATTTGGCAACCGGAGAAATCAGAACATTTTTGGCCTCTTTGAACCCCTCCATCATTTTTACTGCAGAAAAATTCTTCTGTCAGACGGATGAAATAGCCTCGAATCCCAGGGTTGTAGTGATCAACAAAAAAGAAGACGGCCCAGGGCATATTGGATGGAACAACATGCTGGATGCGCCTGATAAAAATCCCGGCAAAGAAATTCTTCCTGAGGATCCTGCATATCTTAACTACACTTCCGGTTCCACCGGAAATCAAAAAGGCGCCATAACCACTCATAACCACCTTTATTGGAATACCAGGTCGGCTGTTGAAGCCTTTGACATCACAGGGGAAGATATCCACCTTTGCATGTTCGCAGCCTTTGCCCATCCCCATGAACTATTTGCCAGGGCTCTTTATACCGGCGGAACTATTGTTTTATTGGACGAGATATTCCCCAAGTCCCTTGCCAAGACCATTAGAAAAGAAAAAGTAACCTGCCTGATGGGCCTGGCCCCCATGTATCAATTGTTAATTGATGTGGCAAAAGAGGAAGACTTACGCTCCCTCAGGTTACCGGAAAGCGGCGGCATGTATGCCAATCCCAACTTGGTGAAGAAATTTCAAGATGCCTTTGGCGTCCCCATTGTCACGGTGTGGGGAAGCACCGAGACCACCGGCATAGCCATTGCCAATAAAATAACCGGTAACAGGATAGGCGATTCCATTGGAAAACCCTGCCCCTACTATGAAGTTAAGGTAGTTGACGAGCAGGATTCCGAGCTTAAGCCCGGAGAAGTTGGCGAACTTATTTTTAAAGGACCTGCCGTGGTAGAAGGGTATCAAAGCGCAGAAAATGTAGTGGAAAGTTGCTTAAAAGGTGGGTGGTATTACAGTGGTGATTTGGCTAGGATGGATGAAGAGGGGTACTTTTATTTTGCTGACAGGAAAAGCTCAATGATGAAAGTGGCCGGTTTAAAAGTCTTTCCTTTGGAGATTGAGGAGGTTTTAAAAAACCATTCAAAAATCAAAGAGGTCGCTGTCATCAGAACTTTAGATGGCCTTAAAGGAGAGTGCCCCCTGGCTGTCATTGTGCCCCAAGAGGGTCAAGAACTCTCTAAACAAGAAATTGCTTCTTTTTGCCAGGGGAAATTAGCCGGATACAAAATACCTAAGAAAGTAGTTTTGAGGAACGAACTTCCCAAAATAGGCAGCGGCAAAATTAACAAGAAAGTCCTTGCGAGGGAATTTCAGTAAAAACCTAGCCAAAGATATTTGAAATATTTTCTGTTAAATCATAAAAACAAGAACCTTTTTAACCACGAATTTTACAAATTACGCGAATTATTTTGATTTTTTATTAGTGGAATTAGTGGAATTCGTGGTTCCAAGATTTTGATTTTAAAGGATTAAATCTATAATGAAAGCAATGGTGGCGGATGCCCAGTGGGCGCCGCAAAAAGACTATAAAATTGCCTCGGAAGAAATTCGAGCCAAAAGAGCCAAAACAGGCAGCCGGGTATGGCGTTCCCCTGTTTTTGAGATCAAAGACGTTCCCACTCCAAACCTGGGAAGCCATGACGTCCTCATCAGGATAAAAAGTTGTGGCATTTGCGGTTCGGACACCCATCTTTATGAAACCGACGAAGACAAGTACATTATCTACTCAGGCCCCGTAAAACTCCCCTGTATCATTGGCCACGAATATTCAGGCATAGTGGAAAAAGTGGGCGAAGGGGTGGCCAATTTCAAGATAGGGGACAAAGTAGCCGCCGAAAGCATTATATGGTGCGGCGCTTGCGCCCCATGCCGCAGCGGAACTTTTAACCAGTGCGAAAAAGTGGAACTGGCAGGGATTACAGCCCCCGGAGGATTCGCCGAATTTATTGTGACTAATGAGCGGCAATGTTGGAAAATTAATGAACTTGCCGAAATTTACGATGGTCAGGATTCGCTTTTCGACACCGGGGCGCTTATAGAACCCGTTGGATGCGCCTACAATGGACTTTTTGTAAGCGGAGGTGGATTTTCTCCAGGAGCGGTAGTAGCGGTTTTCGGGCTTGGACCAATCGGTTTAGCCACCATCGCCTTATCAAAAATAGCTGGAGCAAGCGAGGTATTAGGCTTTGACAGGGTAGACGAAAGACTGGACCTTGGTAGAGAAATGGGAGCAGACTTTGTTTACAATGTTGATGAAACCAACTTGTTTCCCAGCGAAAAAATTTTAGAAGCCACGGATGGTCGTGGCGCCGACATCCAGGTGGAAGCCTCCGGAACCGCCAATCGCACCATCCCGGAAATGGAAAAATCTTTGGCTGTAAACGGTAAAATCATTTACCTGGGCAGGGCCGCAACCAGTACCTCCATGTACCTCGACATTTTAGTTTCCGGGGCAAACCAGATTATCGGATCGAGGGGCCACTCAGGCCATGGAATTTACGGCAATATTATTAAACTAATCAAATCGGGAAGGTTGGATCTGCAAAAAATGATCACATCTCATTTTGACTTCAAAGATCTCCCCACCGCCTTAAAGCAATCCTCCCGGAGAACAGATGGCAAGATAATGATTAAAATAAGTTAACTACTTAGTTTGTCAGGTTCCAGGTTCAGGGTTCACGGTTAAAAGATAAAGGCCACAATCCGGGCCTGCCCCGGTGAAGCCATGACTGGTCAATAGAAACGCCGAAACAAAAAAAACCACCACTGGGCCTGTCCAGTGGAGGCATGATTTCAAGAGAACCGCACTCAAATTCCAGGCAGTGGGTTTGACAACCGGTTTCCGCGTATTTGGAACGATTTTGAAGGGCTGGGTGTCAGCGAAACATCATCGCTACACTGGGACAGGCCCAGTGCTGGCGTTATTCTTATGGAATTTTCTGGGTATCAGTCATGGCTCCACCGGGACAGGCCCGGATGGGGGCCTTTGCAACCTTTGCTATAATCTTAACCTTATCCGCACACGGACAATCTTCGAAAGATATCCCATGCCGATTACCAATACCTTTGACAATGCACATGGCTTGAAAGATTTTTTCCATAGGGAACTGAAGTCATCCCTTGCCGAAGCCAAAGCCGATCTTCTCATAAAAATTTTTGGCATAGTTGCCGGTTGCGTTACCATGGGTGTTACGGCTTTGAAACTGTTCCCTTAAATCCCTCCTCACTCTCGTCTCTCGTTACTCGTCACTTGTTACTATTCTTTCCTCTGCGTCCTCCGCGTTCTCTGCGTTTATTATTCTTTGACATAGCTCCATGTTTTGATTAAACTTTATTCTATGAAGAAAACTTACATCATCCTTAATTCCATACTGTTTCTCTTGGTCCTTATTCTCCCTGCTTTTGGAGTGGAAACGGCCCCCCGCATATCAGACAGGGAGATAGTTGAAAGGCTTACCAGACTTGAAGAAGGACAGAAAAATCTTGATGAAGGCCTGAAGGCGTTGGACAGGAGGCTTAATAAACGTATAGACGACCTTCGTTCCGAGATGAACAGCCGTTTCGACATACTGCAATGGATGCTCGGACTTTTTATTACCATTGCTCTTATTATCCTGGGGTTTGTCCTGCGAATGCAGTGGCAAATGGTTAGGAGACAAACCCAGATGGAAACAACCCTTCAGACCCATAAGGATGAACTTGCCTTTTTAAAAAGTCTCATCGAAAAACTCCTGCCCCCAAAAGGCATACTATAAATCGTTAAAAGAGTATCTGGATCATAAATTTGAATTTCTTCAAAAAGATATCAAGGCTTCCCAGGCCGACCTTTTAATGAAAATTTTTGGCATAATCGTAGGAAGCCTTTCCGTGGCCGTTGCAATTCTTAAATTGACCCCTTAATTTCATCCTTTGCCCCCGGTGTGGTGAATTGGTTATCTCCGTAACATCGAAGCCCATTTCTTCGAGAACTTTCACCACCGAACAGGGTAAACACTCATCCACCAGAAACCGCAACAACCTTCTCCTCTATTAAAAGATCAGCGGCGTATTTTAAACAGGCCAACCTTATCTATCCTGCCTTAAAAAACTTTTTTACCACGAAGGCACAAAGACACAAAAAAAACTAAAATATTAATAATATTAGCGATTATTTTTGAATTACTTTTGTAGTCGGTCATGGGAATTACCTCCTGAAATATGGGAAGGTTTTTCTTTTTAATTGTCCATTGGCAAATGCCGAATATGGATTTTCATTCATCAGGATCGCCGGGAAGTGGTGCTATTGACCGGCCTTCCGGCAAATGCCCTCGAATTTAGTGTTGTAAAAAAATGGGCAATGTTATAGAATAAATTTTATGAAAAGAGAATCATTACGATATATTCAAAACGCACGGCAAATATTAAAAAATACTGCTATTGAAGACGACTATTATGCGGACAAAAAGCCTGTCCGGGAAGCCTTCGGCACCGCATACCTTGCCGTTCTTGAAGCCATAAACGAAGCGCTAGTCAAGCGCGGCTATGGAAAAAAAGAACTTCCACAGTCCGTTGATGCCTACCGTAAAGCTATAAAGAAAAACCTTGCCGTACACAACGGGAAACTGATGAAAGAGTTTGAAAATCTTTACGAACTCCTGCATATTGCCGGTTATTACCGGGGCCTGTTAACCGATGCATCCGTGGTTAAAGATACAATGAAGGCAGCGGAGCGTTTCATAAAAAAAGTTCAATAATTCCCTCCTTTTTATGCCTGCTTGACCCACCCTGGAAAATAATGCGGCCATTTGATTGTTGATTGACGAATGGTGAATATCGATTTTCAATCATCAATCGCCAATCATCATTCCCCAGATTCGTCAGGCTGATGCAGTTATTGCCTTGCACTGAGAAGATTTTCCAACCTGGCAAGCCTGGATTCCAGGGCCTTATTTTTCGCAATTACCGATTGCATAGCCTTATTTTCGCTCTTCATGGCGCCGATGGTATAAGTCAGCAGTTCGTAAACATCCACACCCTTGCCGTCCCTGGAAAGCACGTCCTTGGGCATTTCCTCTGCATTGAATCCGAGCTTTGTTTCACCGTCCCCGCCAAATTCCTCTTTATATTTGTAAGTGTAAAATATTGATTTTTTTAGCCGCAAAGGGCGCGAAGATCACGAAGAA
>JAJDAS010000152.1 GCA_029261755.1 Nitrospinia bacterium | reverse complement strand
CGCCGGGCCTGCCCATAAGCGCTAAATTGTTTTTTTAGGCATTAATGTGAGGTCCGTGTGAAGTTGAAACACATTTGTTCAGCAAACTAAGAGATTAAGACCTCCACCGGGCCTGTCCCGGTGGGGTCATGACTGGTACCCAGACCAGCCGAATTTAAATTAAGGTCTCCACTGGGCCTGCCCCAGTGGGACCATGATTTCAATGAAAGCATTTTTACCTCTAAAAACATGAATGCGCTGAACCCCATTTATACTACAGCGAACTGTAAACCATCGTACAAGCTCAATTGGTCTCTTGCATTTTTTTGCCGAAAGCCGATCACTGGTATTGATTGGTTGGAAGAATTAAAAGCGGAAACAAAAAAAGACGGAGTGCGAATTTTAAGCTACCATCCAAGAGATCCGAAAACAGAACAGTTCGTAGTCAGTACAAAGCCGGAAGTTGAGCCCGAGAAGATCCTATGGTCTGTTAAAGGACGCTTTCAAAACATTGTACGAAATAAATATCCCAAGGCTTTTCAAAGAAACTATTTTCTTCATAGCATCGGATCCGCAAACCGTGAAGTTACGGAAGGCTACGTCTCTACTCAATTGAATCACCACAAGATGGCGGACTCCAGGGTTCAGGACAAGCTAAAAAAATATCAAATTACTTACCCGGAGGTTGATCTTTCTCAGCTGATCCAAAGTTCGCACGGCCGATACATCTACAATTTGCACCTGGTATTCGTTAACAATGGCAGATGGATGGAAATTAGAGAGGAGCACCTTGAAAAGGTAAGCAATATGCTGATGAATGTTGCAGAAAAAAAAGGCCACCGGCTTTCAAGCAGCGGGATTTTAGCCGACCATATTCATGTAGCCCTGGGATGCAAAATCAACGAAGCACCGGGAGAAGTGGCGTTAAGTTATTTGAATAATTTGGCCTACGCGCAAGGCATGAAACCGATATATCAATCTGGTTATTATGCGGGCACATTTGGGAATTACGATTTTGGGGCCATTGAGAAGGATACTGGCAAGGAAGGACGTCAGTGATGGATCACCGCTCCACCGGGACAGGCCCGGATGGTGGCGTTAGATGTTGTATTTTTTCTGGTTACCAGTCATGGCTCCACCGGGACAGGCCCAGTGGCGGCCTATGTGTCTATTAACCAGTCATAGCTTCGCTAAACTTTTGGAGAAATGATGGGCGACATGAAAAAAATATCGGCTTCCCGATTTGCGCGGACACTGAAGAAAGATTGCAATCAGGAAGACAACCGGTTCGTGCTGTTCCTGGGTTCCGGCTGTTCCGCGTCCTCCGGGATTAGGACCGCCGGACAACTGGTGCAGGAAAAATGGCTGCCGGAGCTTATGTCTCTGGAAACAGGGGCCGAGCATAAATCATGCGACGGTTGGGCGAAAAAGAAATTTCCCGAGTACGATCCCGATAACGCGGCCCTTTTCTATGGAGAGGTGATGGAGGAGCTTTTTCCCAGCCCGAATAAGCGGCAGAGGGAAGTGGAGGAAATCTGCGACGGCGTCTTTCCCGGATTCGGATACGCGGTTCTTGCAACTCTCATAGCCGAAACCAAGGGCGCCTTCAGCAATATCCTCACCACCAATTTCGACGACCTGCTGGGCGATGCCTTTTACCTCTTTACGAATGTCAAACCCCTCATCATACAGCATGAATCCCTGGCGGGCTTCATTACCTCCAGAACCCGTCCGCTCATCGTCAAAGTCCACGGCGATAGCCGCATCTCCCCGTACAACACCAAGGAGGAGATAGAGAAACTAACAGACAGGATGCAAAAATCCCTGCGGGAGCTTATCTCCGGCAAGGGGTTGATATTCATGGGATACGGCGGAAACGACCCGGGCATTGTGGAGATGCTAAAGGGCCTACCGGAGGAAGCCAAAAACCACGAGGTCTATTGGGCAGGCCGGAGCGAGCCGCAAGGGGAGATCCGTCCCTGGCTGGAGGAACGGAATTCCATTCATGTGGAGATAAAGGGTTTCGACGAGATCATGCTCTTTCTCCGAAACGCCTTCGACCTGCCCCTCCCGGAATCGGGACGTTTCGACCACGTATTTGAAAAATGCAGAAAGACCTATGAAGAGTTCAGGGGTAGGGTGGAAAAACTGGATGACGCCTCCCAGGGATCCAAGGAGCTGAAAGAAGCGGTGGAAAAGACCGACCGCTCCTTTTCCGGCTGGTACGCAGTTAACCTGGAGGCCGAAAAATACGAAAAGAGCGACCCGGAAAAAGCGGATGAAATTTACCAGGAGGGCCTTAAACAGTTTCCCACCTCCGCGCCCCTCCTGAGCAACTACGCTGTTTTTCTGAAAAATATCTGTAAGGACTACGATAGCGCGGAAGAGCATTACAAACGAGCATTGATGGCAGACCCCAACGATGCAGACTATCTGGGCAACTATGCCGGCTTCCTATTGGGAATGGGAAGAAAGGATGAGGGGCGGGCTTTTATGGATAAGGCGGCCGGACACCCGGATTTGAAAAACAAAAAAGACCTTGAAGCGGAAATTCTTTTCTACGGCTACGCCAACAGCCCCGTGGAAAATAGAGAAAGAAATCTCAAGGGCCTGAAAGCCATGCTGCTAGAAGGTGTCACTTCTCCAGGCTGGGAGTTCTCTTTAAACATTGAGCAGGCCAAAAAAGAGAAACACCCGGAAGCGAAGTGGCTGCAAACCCTGGCGGACGTGATAACGGAAAAGGCAGAGATCAAAAAACTGGAAAAATGGCCCGCATGGAAGAATGCTTAAGGAAAATTAATAGTAACTATTTTCAATTTCAACCATTGACGTTTTTTCTTTTCAATGACGCTTTTGTTTTCTTAATGACAATTTTTTAAAAAGGAGGGTAACCATGTGCACGACAATGATCATCACCCCAAAGGCCACGGTGGACGGTTCTATGATGGTGACGCATTCGGACGACGACGAACTGGGTGATCAGAGGATTATCCACGTTCCGGCCAATAACCCCAAAAATAGTATGCGGCAGATTCTCAAAGAGCATTACCGCTATCCCCGCATCGTTTCCAATGAACGTGGTCCGGGTTACAAACCCCACAAACACCACATACTCCATAAAACCTACAGTGACGCGATCACCAAATCCATTGGTGAAATCCCACAGGTTAAACATACCTATGCCTATTTTGACGGTAATTACGGGATCATGAACGAACACAACCTCATGATGGGAGAGTGCACCAATGGAGCCAAATATCAGCCGGACTCTGTTGCCCACGAGGAAGCCGGTAAGACAGGAAAGCACATGCGGATATTCTACAGTTCCGAGCTTTCCCGCATTGCCCTGGAGCGCTGTAAGAAAGCCCGCGAGGCCATTATGCTCATGGGTGGACTTATCGATAAATACGGCTACTATTCCACGGGCGAGACCCTGCTGGTGGCTGACGAAAGCGAGGCCTGGGTCTTCGAGATGTGCGCCTTGCCAGATGAAAAGTACCACTCGGCCTGGGTAGCCCAACGGGTTCCGAATGGAGAAATCTTCGTAGCCGCCAATGAATTCCGCATCCGCGAGGTTGATAAAAGAAGCAAGAATTTCATGACCTCAAAATTTCTCTTTGACGGCCTCAAAAAAGTAAAGTACTGGGATCCTAAGAAAGGTCCATTGGATTGGCTTCCCGCCGTCAGTGATGGCGAATACAATCACCCTTACTACTCCCTTCGCCGCGTCTGGCGTGTGTTTGACCGGGTGAATCCCGACCTAGGCCTGAGTCCCTGGGTCAAGGACAGTTTCACCAAGGACTATCCCTTCTCGGTAGAACCTAATCGTCAACTGAAAATCCGCGAAGTCTTTGCCCTCTACCGCGACCATTACGAGGGTACCCAGTTCGACCTTACCAAGGGGGTAGCTGCAGGACCCTATGGTGATCCGCACCGCTTCACCGGCTCTTATGACGGCAACCAGAACAATGTGACCGAGGATAAAAAGTTTTACGGCGCATGGGAGCGGGCCATATCGGTCTTTTACCAAGGCTACACCTTCGTGTGTCAGGTTCGCCCCGACGTTCCGGAAGCCACCAAGGGGCTTGTTTGGTTCGGGCCGGACGTATCCTATACCACCTGCTTCACTCCCTTCTTTTCAAAGGTGAAGCACCTGCCCAAGCCGTATGAGACAGGAAGTCCGCAAAAGCTGGACCGCAATTCCGCATGGTGGGCCTTCGATTTCGTGGCCGCTTGGTCCAGGCTCAATTTCCAGCGCATGTGCAAGGTGGACATCCTGCCATTGCAGGAGGAGCTTGAAGTAAAGCAACTGGAAGCGATCCACGAGTTGGACGAAAAGCTGAAAAAAAACCAACACGCCGACCACATAAAGTTTATTACCTTTTTTTGCGAGGAATATTCCGGGCATCTGCTCAAACGATGGTGGGATTTGGCCGATACCCTGGTGGCCAAGTACTCGGACGGCTACATCAACCTTCCTGACAAAGTTCAGGATAACAAGAATAAGCCTGTGAAGGAAGGAGCTGCGAAGGAAGTGGGCTATTCAGCCGAATGGTTAAGTCATACGAATTATAAGGACGGTCCCACCACTTATGATATGAAGCCCTAAGAAAAGATATTGAAGATTTTAGATTGCTGATTTTAGATTGAAGGAATATTTATTTAAAAAAAAGTAAACTGCAAAAACCTTTAACCAAGGAGGAACAAATGAGTAAAGAAACCTGCGTAACGGAAAACTTTCGATCCGGATTTTGGGGAGAATGGCTCCCGAAAAAGAGTGAGGACCTGGAGCGATTTCAGGCGGAATTCGCTGCGGAAGTGGAACGAATGGGCGATGTTAAGATGCACCCGGTAATCAAAAAATTCAAGGAACTAATCCGGGTGGACTCCGTAGTGCGAATGTACGTAACGCAAATGATCGATCAAATTCCGGATCGGTATAAACAACATCATCTGAAAAGTGTTGACGATATGCTAAGGCAGCTCAATGCCGTCTTAACCAGGGCTCCGCTCTATTATCCAAAAAACACGAACCTGCTGGCGGGTACTCCCTTTTCCGCAATATTGATCTGGACCATGGGGACTCCTGCCGGATTTGCCGCCTACCGAAACGAAAAGATAAATAGGATGTTCAAGGAGATCCTCGGCGTATGGTCCAGGTTCCTCGACAGCAAGGAATCGCTATACGTCCTCAATAACTCACCCAAAGGCTGGATGTGCGAACAGGCTCAAGAGGACCTGATAATGCAGGATTACAAATATAATCCTAATGCCGAGCATTGGGGCTTTAAATCGTGGAACGACTTCTTTACCCGGGAATTGACAAAGAAGGCGCGTCCAGTCAGCAATCCCAAAAACAAGAAAATGATAGCAAGCGCCTGTGATTCCACCGTTTATAAGATAAGCCATAACGTTCAGGCGGAAAGCAGGTTCTGGATCAAATCTCAGCCCTATTCGCTCATCGATATGCTGGACGACAATTACGTGGATGAATTTGTGGGCGGCAGCGTATACCAGGCGTTCCTGAGTCCCTATAACTACCATCGGTGGCACAGTCCCGTATCCGGTGTCGTTAAAAAAGCCTATGTAATAGAGGGACTCTATTTCAGCCAGGCCACCAGCGAAGGGCAGGACCCCACGGACCAGGACCACTCGGAAGGCTACATCACCAACGTGCAGACCCGGGCCATATTCTTTATCGAGGCGGACGACCCTCGTATAGGCCTTGTTTGTGTAATGCCTGTTGGAATGGTGGAGATATCCTCTTGCATTATCAGTCCGCACATTCTAAAGAAAAAGAATTGCCGGGTGAAAAAAGGCGAGGAGATCGGGTACTTCCAATTCGGCGGTTCTACCCACTGCGTGGTATTCCGACCCAACGTGATCAAACAGTTCTTTGCGCAAAAAAACGATTTCGTGCAGGTGGGGCAGGACATTGCCATAGCTTATTAGCTGCACATTCAAGCCTACGTTGGCGGGCTATTCATGTTCTAAAATTCAGTTACTTTTAAGGAGAGACAATAATGAATAATCTTGATGAGCTGTATGAAAACGGGATGCTTCGGAAACAACTTTTTTGTGAAGCTGGATCCATGGCGGAGTATGCATTAAAAAGAGGGAAAGTGGTCCCGTCTGCCACAATAAAAATTATAGAGTCATTTGTAATCAAACAGGATAGTTCATCACAAGCGGAGACAAACAACGCTAAGACCGCTATTCGCGAGGATCTGGATATAACGGACCTGGTCCAGGCCCACGATGACTTGACAAAAATTGTGGAGCCGGCTACTCCTCAGGCAATTTTAATGTTGCAAACAGAACAGCGAAGAAAAGGTTTTTTGAGTGCTTTAGGGCCTATTCCCCTGGTGCAGAATATGATGGGAGTGGCCATCCTTTTTCTCTTAATATTTATTCTGGTTGTTATGTCACCGGATGTCATTAGAAATGGAGCCAATATTTTTAATTCCTCTGGGGATAAACTATTGGTCAATTTGCTCTTCCTTCTCTCCGCATCAGGGATTGGCGCTTCCTTTAGCGCTTTGTACAAAGCAAACAGGTATATTACCAATCTCACCTTTGATCCGAATCATGAGATCTCCTATTGGATTCGTTTTTTACTCGGGTTGATCTCTGGTTTGATACTTTCTCTTGTGATATCGGATAAGGCTATCAATAGTGATTTCCTGGAAGAAGGTATCGTGCGGCCCCTACTAGCCATTTTAGGAGGATTCTCCGCTGATCTGGTTTATACATTTCTCAATCGAATGGTGGAAACCGTGAAATCTCTCTTCCAGGGAAGCACGGAGGAAATGGTGAAGAGCCAGGCTCAGGAAGCGAAATCAAAGCTAAGCATGGACGCCGTTGCCAACAATACGAAACTCGCCATGGCCCTCATGAAGGCCAGGCAGGAGATGGGTGTTGGCGCAAAACCGGAGGAGATGCAGGCAACGCTGGATAAGTTGCTTGAGCAGGTCATACCCGGCGTAAATGTTGGCGGCGGGGGCAAGACATAGACAACCTCCACCATAGCTTGCCGTAAAGAAATGACGGTGAAGCTAAACGACTTGAAGCAAATAACCATGGTCAACCATGACAAAGGAGGTAAAAAAATGAGTTTTCGAAAATCCAAAAAATGGATGAAAACCAAGGTAGGCATTGCGGGACTGGTTTTTTTCTCCGTCTTTTTCACCTTCCTTGACTCCACAACCAGGGATGCAGAGGCGACACCCGGAGTTGATTATATGTGGGTTGAACTGGGTCCCCAGGGAAAGGTAATTGCCCGCGCCATTACCACTGGGAAAAAATGTCCGAAAATAAAGATCAACAAGTCTCTAAAGCCAATGGCCCAACGCGGAGGAACTGCCGAGCCGGAAGGCTTTGAGCCCGCCATGTCCTGCGAACACCAAATTCCCTCGGACACGAAGAGCGCTTCCATCAATGGGAAGTCCCTGGCGCTTCCTAAAGCAAACCCACAACGAATCGTGGTGATTGGAGACACGGGGTGTAGGATGACCGCCTCGCACACGCAGAATTGCAATAACGCGGAAGGCGCCGGTCCCCCATGGCCCTTTCAAAAAGTTGCGGAGGTTGCCGGAAAGATGGATCCCGACCTCATCATTCATGTGGGCGATTACTATACCCATCACGAAATGGTTTTAGGTTTTCTTGGCGTCAAATAATTGAAAATTTTCACTGAGCAGCGAAGCTATATTTTCCCTATGCTTTTTTCTTTTATTAATATTCTTAATAAAATTTTTGCAAGCTAATTTGAATTC
>JAJDAS010000151.1 GCA_029261755.1 Nitrospinia bacterium | reverse complement strand
GAATTCAAATTAGCTTGCAAAAATTTTATTAAGAATATTAATAAAAGAAAAAAGCATAGGGAAAATATAGCTTCGCTGCTCAGTGAAAATTTTCAATTATTTGACGCCAAGAAAACCTAAAACCATTTCGTGATGGGTATATATAGAGGTAATAAGAATGAAATATAGAAAGAACTTTAAAAAAACTGTTTGGGGATATGTTGAAGTTGAAGCAGAAACCAAAGAAGAAGCGATGAGCAAACTTACCGATTCAGAATGTACTGAACATGAAAACTCTTGTGATTATGAATTTGAAGAAAATTGGGAGGTAAAATAAAATGATTCAAACAACATTATTAGGTAAAAAAAATACAAAATATTTTTGTATCCATTGTAGTTGGAAAGGGTATAATCCGAAAATAAATATGCAATTTGAAGTATGCCCAAAATGTGAGTGGGTTTGTTATTCTGAAACTGAAATCGATGAATCTTTATTGGGTCTTTATCCTGTTTTAAAAACTAAAATAAAGTTATGACTTATAGTAAATTACAGTAAGTTCAACTGGATTTTCAATATTTCTATTTTTTAAATAAATCTTCCACAATTCCATCAATCTTCTTTTAAACTAAATATATCAAGTACTCCAATCATTCACCTCAAACGTGATGTAAGGCGGCACCCGCAGTCTGCATTCGTAAACTTATCGCCTCTTTGCTCGGCGAAAAGTTTATCGATGCATCCCGCTCCTTGGTGCCTTTAGATACTCTGCTTCGCAGAAATATTAAAAAAATCAACTCTCAAAAAATGAGAGAGTTGATATAAAAAAACAAAAACGAGGTAAAAAAATGGAAAACAAAAATGTAAAAGATTTAAGAAAATATGGAAAGCAATTGGCTGAGCGAATGGGTATAAAGTATGACTGGTCAAAGATCAAAGATGAAAATCTGCTTGAACTCGTAATTATATTAAAGTCTGAACACAAAGGGCTTTAATTTTTCTTTTTTTTTGCTTTGAATTCCCTCCGGGAATTGTACGGTTCGCTTCGCTCACCGCACTGACGAGCAAGGCTTCGCCTTGCTCGTGGGGGCCTAATGCCTTGGCTCAAGTTGATTCCTAAGATGATTCCTACACTGATTACCTATAGAATCAATCCCACCATCCAAATCGTCTTATAAATCAACAACTTAGAGGCATTAGCCCCCTCCTAATATACCCATAAAACAAAAAAAGCCCCACACCCAAATTTATGGGCGTGAGGCTTTTCCCTTCTCTTATTTTCAGTAAACATTAAAGGCAATTCACTGCTTCTCAATTTGGAATTTGGCAGAAACTTTTGAGCTTTCTAAGAAAAATGAAGTCATAGTTTCAAGAAACTCAGCTTCTTTTAGTATTGAATCTTCTATTCCATCAGTTGGAAGGCTTTTAGACAACTTAATGAAAAGGTTTATTCGCTCTTCTAATGGTGGATGCGTACTATGTATTTGTTTGCCTAAATCAGTTTGAGGCTGGCAAAACTTTTCAAAAACTAAAAGAACAGCAAAAAAAAGAGCAGGTGCTTTAGAATAAAGTAATTTGAAACCTTCTGTTCGTTCAAAAGAGGATAATGCAAAAAAGCCCCACTCGTCAGAATCTAATTCCTGCTTATGTTTAAAGACTAATAGCTGCGCTTTATCGCTTGATAATTCAGTATATTTCATTTGTCCAGAACTTTTCGTGTGATTTAGTTTTATGTGGCCTATCTCATGCGCAACGATAAAACATAATGTAGGCAAGTAAACAAAATCAGAGTACTGAAGAAAATGAGCCAACTGGCCAGGATATTTATTTTCTATTGATTTTAATAGCACATTTACTTGTTTCCCAAACATTCTACCACTTTCTCTTCCACGAAAGGCTAGCGAAATACTTTTTGCCAATTCCAAAAACTCAAAGCATTTTATTTCTTGGTTTTTTACATCACATGAAATTTCTTCGCAATAGTACACCCCGGCTATCAAAGCAATCTTAAAGTAATCAAAAAATGAAGTGTCAAACCCCAATACCATGCTTTTGTCTGATTCGTGATCACAAACAAAAGCATTTGGACTTCCCGTTCTTACGTGCATCACTGAAAACTTTACATTTTTATTTCCAGGAAAATGTAATTGAAACAATTTATTCGCAATTTTTCTTATGTCTTCTAAAAAAAGGTTCTGATAATCTGAGAATCCTTTCACCATATTATTGTGTAGACCTAAAATTCTCCCATTTTCATTTAAGATTTCTTTATCATGGTCATCCAACGCATCAAGCAGACTCAAATTCAAAGGATCATTTAAAATCTTAAATTTTTCCTTTATCATTTCTACTTCCATTTCTGCTAAAGTTTGCCCCATATTTAGCTCTCCTTTTTATCCTCATTTTGGGAGTTGGAATTTTTTGATTTATTTAAGGAAAAAATCCAACCAACGAGTTCTTTGCTTGGTTTGTCAATTCTTTTCTTAATTTCCGGCCATAAATAATCATCTATCCACTTTGTTGCCAACCATGACGATGGGATCGAAAGTATTAAAAAAGCAAACCCACTTAAACCATCAATGGCACCTTGGACCCCTGATTTTTCGATTTTAACGTCATCTTTAGGAGTGTTTTTAAATTCTTTAGAAAGTGCCTGGCGATAGATATCAGCCAATACCTCCACCTCACTTCGGTCAATACCCTCTGGAATAGGTATATGGAAAGTCTCTTTGTTTGACATGCTACCTCCTATCTAAAGTTTAACTAAAAAAAGCAAGGTTATACAAAACCTCAGCATGATCTTGGATTAGCAAGTAGTCCTCACCCCCTGGGAAATAGCCCAACATATCCAAAAATGAATTCAAAGTTTTCGTTTTTTTTAAATTACAAGTAATTCTTAAACCCAGCAGACGGCTTAAATCCGACTGACTTAGAAGCTTTGATCTTAATTTCCTCTCCGGTCTGTGGATTCCGGCCTTTCCGAGCTTTTCTTTTCTTCAAAGAAAATATCCCAAATCCTGGATATGAGGCTTTCTTTCCTTTTTTAACCTGCTTTTTGATAATGTCAAAAGCTGAGTTCAGAGTAGCTTCAGTGCATTTTACAGAGCAGGCCGTCTTTGAAGCCTTGATTACTGCTGCAATAAATTCTTTTTTGGTCATGAGGTGGTCTCCCTAAAATTCTATAGTTAAATTGCACATTATTAACTAACGTGCCTTTATTATTTCTTTAATTTTTGATTTTTTGAGTTAAAAAAGTGTAACTTTCCTCTGGCAAGCTACTTGAAGTATAAGCAGATAAAATGAATTGCTTTAGTTTGTCTATCCCAATATCCTTTTCAATAAAATAATTTATATTTTGCGAAAGATGGGCAAAAGTTTCTCGCATTTCCATTAGGTTCTTCATCAAGAAATTCATGTCTTTTATAGTTAATTTGCCTGAATAATAGTCATTACGAATTACATTTTCTAGGTTAATTAATTCTATAGTACCCTCTGTTAATTTCTCTGAAGTGCATTTTAAAATATGTTTTAGTTTATCAACTGTTCTTTCTGATGATGAATCTGTTATATCAGAAATGTTACTGGAAACATCAGGTATGGATGTCTGATACACTTCATTAATTTTGTATATGTACTTATAGTGTTTCCATTTAGACACAAAAACGGTAATTAACAAAATAAATAAATACGCATTTAGGCAAATATAAATAAATGTGCCGAACTTATCTTTATTTGAATTGTTTTTTTTCTCAGAAAGCAGGTCATTAAAGTCTTCAATTGATTTTGAATAATTTATGCCACCATGATTTTCTTGTTTGCCGAGTTCCTTCAATGATTTCAATATTTCCAAAAGTTTAATTATTACAGTATCTGGCACATCATTTGAGGCAATAAGCCATGCATATGTTCCCACAGTATTAACCCCAGTGCTTTCATAGATTCCTTCAAAACTACCTGAGAATTGCGACAGGTTAAACTTGTTTTTTAACTCAAAATCAATACCACTAACATCAATTCCCATAAGCTTAACTGGATTCATATGTTTGTCAGTTGTCTTTAAAGCATCAACAACAGCTTTCAATGGCGCACCCGACATAAAAAACACCACATCCAATTTATCTACACCATTTTTACTTTCATCGTTACTGCTTTCATTAAGAAGTTTTTCTATACTTGTATTGAAGTCTGAATTAAATATCTGAGATTTGACATTGAGTTTGCAAATCTCAAGAATTGCAGATGCATATTCATTAGTACCGCTTGGCAATGGGCCGGTACTTATTTTTGCATCTGCAAAAAGTGATTTAGTATGCTCATTAGGAATCTTTTGTATTAGCTTCTCTTTTTTTTCATCTTTATCAATGTAAAGAACATGTAACCTTTCTTTAAACAGTGGGGTTATTAATTTTATTCTTTTTTTATAAAAAAGTTCATCAATTAAATTTGTTTTTAAAGTATCCTGTTGAATAATACCAAATGCTTTACTTGAATTACTGACCTTATCTAAATTTGAATTTGCACCGTTGGTAGCTTCGATTTCAAATTTAATTTTATCGTTCTTTCCCATATTTTCCTCAATGGCTTTTCCTATTATGTTATAAAATCCATTTTCGACTCCAGAGTAAAAAACATACTTCTCTTGGCTAATAGAAAATAATTTTAAAATGCTTTTATTAGGAGCAATGAAGTGGATGAGTATTTCATAGGATACAACTCCTAAAAACAATGATGATACAAAAATTAAAATGAATATTGGTCGTAATTTTGTTCTCTGGATTTTTTGAATTGTTGGAATTAATGAGAAGATATCTTCATCAATTTTATTCATTTCTTTTCCTTGAATCTTAAATTATGAGGGTAATTTGCAACAGCGCTATTGGTAAACAATTTCCAATAAATATTTAACAACTCTTAGTAATTTGAAAAAAACTAAATAGGCTAATACAAGACGTATTGTTCTGATAGTCCCTACTTACAGTAAACTGTTAGGTTGCTTACACAATTAGTTATTTTTCTAAATGAAGTTTATAAAGCAATTTTAAACTTTTCTCACCCTCAAAGACTATTCTTAAACGTAGCAGACGGCTTAAATCCAATAGATTTACTTGACTTGATCTTGATTTCCTCTCCGGTTCTTGGATTCCGGCCTTTCCGAGCCTTTCTTTTCTTTAAAGAAAAAATCCCAAATCCCGGATATGAGGCTTTCTTTCCTTTTTTAACCTGTTTTTTGATAATGTCAAAAGCTGAGTTCAGAGTAGCTTCAGTGCATTTTACAGAACATCCTGTCTTTGAATCCTTAATTACTGCTTCGATAAATTCCTTTTTGGTCATATCTTTATTCGGTCACCTCCTTTCAATGAAAAACATTGGACTGAATGTTATAAGGAAATATTTTTAATTCAGTATTTTCCAGATACATAAAACACGGATGATGCTGATTAGCGCTTATAAAAATTATTCAAAAATAAATTAATACATTCCCCGTGAGTCCACAGCGGTCATTACTTCATCGGCCAACTTGGTTGCAGGGGTGTCGTTTGGGTATATTCCGAAAATGCGGCTTTTCTGGTTAATCAGGAAGAATGAAGAGGAATGGATGATCTCATATTCGCCGCTGTCTTTTTC
>JAJDAS010000150.1 GCA_029261755.1 Nitrospinia bacterium | reverse complement strand
CCGAAGTAGGGGGAATAGGACAAAAAAAGATCCTGAACGCCAGAGTCTTGCTGGTGGGCGCCGGAGGACTTGGCTCCCCGGCAGGATACTACCTCGCTGCGGCGGGAGTAGGAAATATCGGCATCGTGGATTTCGATACGGTGGATATCAGCAACCTCCAAAGGCAGATCCTGCACTCCAATGACCGTGTGGGAATGCATAAGGCCGACTCCGCGAAACTGACCCTGGAAAGCCTGAACCCGGATGTTAAGGTAGAGCTTTTCAAAGAACGGCTCAGTTCCGACAACATCATGAAGATATTTGAAGGATACGACATCATTGTGGACGGAACCGACAACTTTGCCACCAGATACCTTATCAATGATGCCTGTGTAATGCTCGGAAAAACCAATGTCCACGGAAGCATCTTCCGCTTTGAAGGCCAGGTGACCATCTTCAAACCCAAGGATGGTCCTTGTTATCGCTGCCTTTATCCTGAACCGCCTCCTCCGGGAATGGTCCCGTCTTGCCAGGAAGGTGGTGTGCTGGGAGTCCTCGCCGGCACCGTGGGAACTCTGCAAGCGGTGGAAACCTTGAAACTGATCCTGGGAATTGGCGATACATTGGTAGGATCCCTTTTGTATTATGACGCCCTGCAAGTGAGCTTCCGCAAGTTAAAGTTGAGACGCGATAAAAATTGCCCCATCTGCGGTGAGAATCCCACCATCAAAGAATTAATTGACTACGAAGAATTTTGCAGCATCGCTCCGACGGCCAGCTAAAATTTGGTGGAGTACTGGAATAGTGGGGCCAGGATTTACGTTTACCAATTCAATGGAGCCATTTACCTTGGCATCCACCATGTTAAACCGGACGTTCGTTGGCCTTGGGTTTTTCCAATACTCCGGTACTCCAATACTCCATAAATGATTAAATCCCCAGCCAACTGTTTACCATGGAACCATGTGTAGTAAAAACCGAACCGGTTGATAAAGCCCTCCTGAAAAAGATCGGCAACACTCCTCTCCTAAAAATCAAAAACCTCCTGAAAAACAAGCCGAAAGTGGAGGTCTATGCCAAAGCGGAATGGTACAACGCCGGGGGATCGGTAAAGGCCAGGCCGGCTCTGAATATGGTGGAAGAGGGAGAAAAGTCCGGGGCTCTGACACCTGGAAAAATTATCCTGGATTCCACTTCCGGCAATACCGGTATCGCTTATGCCCTCATCGGCGCCATCAAGGGATATGAGGTTCACCTGGTGATGCCGGACAATGTTTGCAAGCAGAGGAAAGGGCTCATGGCGGGGGGGTATCATGCCAAAATCATCACCTCCGATCCCTTGCAAAGCTCCGACGGCGCCATCCTCCTGGCCAAGGAAATTTACGGAAAACACCCGGACCGCTATTTCATGCCCGACCAATATAACAACCCGGCCAATTGGCAGGCGCACTATAAAACCACGGCTGTGGAAATTTATGAACAGACCGAAAAAAGGGTCACTCATTTTGTGGCGGGTATCGGAACCAGCGGAACGGTGATGGGAACCGGACGGGGACTAAAGCGGTTTGATTCAAGCATACAGGTTTATGCAGTGGAGCCCGCTGAGGCTCTGCACGGCCTGGAGGGGTTGAAACATATGGATTCCTCCATCGTTCCGGGGATTTACGAGGAAGATTTTTTGGACGGTAAAATTAGCGTGAAAACGGAAGATGCTTACGAGATGGTGAGAAAGCTGGAACTGGAAGAGGGAATAAAGGTGGGCCAGTCATCAGGGGCCGCAGTGGTGGGCGCCCTCCAACTGGCCGAAAAAATAGACGAAGGAGTCATCGTCACAGTCCTTCCCGATAGCTGTGATGAATGCTACATCGCCCGAGGCGAATATTGAAGATCTCCACAAAAGGATATTACGCAGTCCGAGCCATGATCCATATGGCCCTCCACGGCAGGGAACACCCTGTCCCGCTTTCCAGTATCGCTTCCCTCCAGGACATTTCCCAGCACTATCTGGAACAACTATTCATGAAACTTCGCAAGTCCAAGCTGGTAAAGAGCGTTCGTGGACCTGCCGGAGGCTATATTCTCGCAAGACCCCTGGATAAAATCAGCGTGGGCGATATCTTCCGCGCGGTGGACGAATCCATGTCGCTTTTAAGCTGTGTAGAGATAAAGCAAAAGGACAAAACCCTCTGCAATAAGATCGATAAATGCGTCTCCCGCGTACTTTGGAAAAGACTCACCGAG
The DNA here is from genome assembly GCA_029261755.1 of Nitrospinia bacterium. Lineage (GTDB taxonomy): Bacteria > Nitrospinota > Nitrospinia > JACRGO01 > JACRGO01 > JACRGO01. The sequence goes on along the minus strand of JAJDAS010000150.1, from coordinate 1,949 downwards.
AACATCTCCAAGGCCTTTGATTCCATCTCGTTACAAAACCTCTGCCAGGAACAGGAAGAGATGAATCAATGCTCAAAAACGCCTTTATTGGATAGTTGTAAGAATCGTGACAAGTAACAAGAAACCCCTTCCAAAAAAGCAGCCTCCTGCAAGCCCATTCTCTAATCTTGGAATTCTTACGGCTCTTGGAAATGGGGCTCTCCAAGCTCCTTGAGCGAGAAATTATTGAAAATGCGATGTCCGTCGTAGTCCATTACCCGAAGGTCATCCGACTGGCTCAAATCCCCCATAACCACGTCGAAGTGGTTGCCGTACTGTTTCTGGACCTTATCCACCGGAACTTCATAGGAAATGAATTTTTTGATCCCCTTGGCCGCCAGTTTTTCAATGAGTTTTTCATCGTTGAGGGAATCATAGGAGCTCAAAATGAGGATCGGTCCGGTTCCTGTAAAAAAGACGCCTGATTTCATCATACACCTCCTTTACCTTAAGGTTGTTAGATTTCCTTCTACCATTATCAAACAAAAAAAAGTACAAATAAAGGAGTTTTTGCGTCCATCACAAAGAGGCTCCCTGAAAAAAACCATCTACGGGGTCATGCAAACAAGTCTCGACACAAGGCCCAAAAAACCCCCCTGAACCTAGGGTCTTTGAACCTCCTTATCTACAGTATTATTTGCCTGTCCCCTATTATTGTTTTTAGGACAGCTTGTTAAGGTTTAAAAAAGAAAAACAATTTGAACGCAGAGATCGCGGAGAACGCAGAGAAAAAAGCAATGATGAGTAAAGAAACTTGAGTTGAGGAGTTGGTAAGTCCGGGAATGAACAGATCAAAATCGGTAGCCTTATCTTTTTCGTTTTATACAGGGGGAAACGGCACACTTTCGTTTCTCCTGGTAGCCATAGGGGTGGGAGCAAGGAACCCCACCTTTCTGGGCATTCATGGTAATTACGTATGTTCTGGATTGTTCACCCGGCGAATTCCCACACTTTTTGCTACAGGTGGTCCAGCTGGTAAAATGTCCCTCGCAATGGATAGGAAGATTGCAACCCATATTTGCTAAAAAAGTTAAGCAAATGATCGCCAATATTCCTGTTAAAAAAATAGTCTTTTTTTTGTGTATTGCTGGTTTCATTCACCTTCCTCCTTTCGTTTGATCTGTTGGCGCGAAATTCAACTCTCCGAATTCCAAAAAATATAGTTGAAATTTTTCAAACAAAATAAAAAAAGAACAAAAACTTTCTTAACCACAGGTTTCACAGATGAGACAGATTTATTCCATTGAAATTATATAATTTGTGAAATCAGTGAAATCTGTGGTTCCATGTCTTTGAATTTAATGGTTTTACAATTGTGAGAGACGAATTCTCAGAATCAACGTGAAAGTATCCAAACTAATGGTTGGATTAGTTTATTTATTGGTTTGTTTATTGTCAATATTTCCTTCAATTAAAAAGAGTTTCTCATAAAAAAAATGAAATCCCTGAAATTTCTGTTATTATCACCGCAGTTTCTTGCCTTTAAACGCAGAGATCGCGGAGGGCACCGAGGACTCCGATGAAAAAACAGTGATGAGCATCGAGTAACAAGTGACGGGTTGCATTGGTTTTTTTCGTCATTTGATACTAAAGAAAAGAGGCCCGGAGGGCCGAAAGCATATAGCCGGGGGTGACAGCCCATAAGCGCTAAGTTGTTTTGTTGACATTTAGCTTGTTAAAACCTATACTTCCAAGAAAATATATATTTTTGGAGGTGTAGAATTATGGAAGAAGATTGGCCGGTATTATTGTCTTTTTTCCCGGATAGATGGGAAGAGTTGGCGGTATCAAACAATGCAATTAAAGGCTTACGCAAAGAAAAAGTAGCCGAAAACTATATAAGAACCCTGCTCCTTCATTTTGCAGGCGGCTACTCAATGCGGGAAACTGTCGCAAGAGCAAAACTTGCA
>JAJDAS010000149.1 GCA_029261755.1 Nitrospinia bacterium | reverse complement strand
CTTTAAACGAAAAATTAAGAGAAAGCTATTTGGACTCCGTAAAGATGTTGATTTCTTTATTGGAGATATATAGCCCCTCCATAGGCGGTCATTCAAAAAGATTGGCGTTATGGTCCTGTGAGATAGGCGCTTTATTTAATTTTTCCAAGAAAGATCTCTTTGATTTGGAAATAGCCGCCTTGCTGCACGATATTGGCAAGGTGGCCCTGGTAAAAGATATAGATGCCGTCCTCTTTTCCGAACTCAATGAGGAAGAGGTTTCCATGTTCAAACAGCATCCGGTGTTCGCCCAAAATATCATGGGCCACTCCCCGGAATTAAAAAAAGCGGGCATCATTGTCAGGAGCCATTTGGAACGTCTCAATGGGACAGGATTTCCCGATAACCTGAGAGGAGAAGGCATTCCCTTTTCCTCAAGAATTATCGCGGTGGCCAATGCCTATGACGAGCTGATGTTCCGGAAACGGTTAACCTCGGAAAAACTGGCTTCTGAAAAAGAAAGGGATAAATTTGCTTTTGCGCATCTTTACGAGTATTCCGGGCCCCGCTTCCAAAAGGATATTGTGGACGCCTTGAAAAAGGCGGTGGAATTGGTCCGAATGAGAGCCAGAAACGCGGTTCTTGTGCCACTGGAACAGCTAAAGACCGGTGCGGTCCTGCCCTACGACATCCACCTCAAAGACGGCAGACTGCTTCTGGCCAAAGGGAACAGCCTGAATCCGGTTAATTTGACAAGGATAAAGAACGCCCATAAAATGGGGCTGATTTCGGAGGAAACATACGTATTTAAAAGAAGTGGCTAAAAAAATGAAAATATAGATTGTCAAACTATAAAAAATGAAAAAAGAAAAAATCCTTATTGTGGACGATGAAGCCAAGATGCGCGAATTGGCCCGTATTTTCCTGGAAGACGAAGGTTTTGTCGTTTTGGAGGCGGGAGACGGGATGGAAGCCTTGGAAAAATGCAAGGAGAATAAGCCCGAATTGGTTTTGCTCGATATTAAAATGCCGGGGATGGACGGAGTCCAGGCTCTAAAAATAATCAAAAAAAATTATCCGGAAACAGAGGTGGTAATGGTCACCGCCGTGGGGGAGTTGGAAACCGCCCTTTCCTGCATTCGGGAAGGCGCCTTTGGATACCAGTTAAAGCCGGTGAATTTCGAGGTAATGTTGATGGAGGCAGCGCGAGCCCTGGAACATAGGCGGCTGGTCCTGGAAAACAAGGAATATCTGGCGGGCCTTGAAAAAAAGGTGGAAGAGAAGACCAGGGAATTGACGCTGAAGAACCGGGAACTGGAAAAAATGGATGAATTAAAATCCAAGTTCATTGACTGCATAAGCCATGAGTTGAGAACGCCTTTAACGCAAATTATTGGCTGTATATCCGTTCTAAAAATGTATTTGCAGGAACGAAACATCGAACTTGAAGAAAATCTTTTGCGAATCATACAAGGGGGAACCGATCGATTGAACCGCGTGATAGCTGACATGGTCAAGGTTCTTCAGGCGGAATTCAAAGAAGGACTCCTGAATAAAAACAGGGTTCTCGTCAACGAATTGGTCCAAATGATATGCTCGCGGGCCTCCTTTTTCGCAAAAATCAGGAAACAACAATTAGAATACCTCTTACCGGAGAGGAAAATCTATTTCGAGGCCGACGAGGGCAAATTTACGGATATTTTAGTGAACCTGTGCATGAACGCGATAAAATTCACCCCGAATGGCGGCAAAATCTTCGTCCTCTTGGAAGACGCCGGAAATTCCTTCCGTGTGACGGTCAAAGACAGCGGCATCGGAATCAGTGCCGATGAGAAATTGCACATATTCAAGAAATTTTACGAAGCAGGGGACTCCTTAACCCACTCCACTGGGACTTATCAGTTTAAATCCGGAGGGCTCGGGCTGGGGTTGTCCATAGCCAAACTTTTCACGGAAATGCACGGAGGTGAAATCCAGGTAAAAAGTCCCGGCAAGGACCAAGGAAGCGCGTTTACCGTGGAGTTTCCTTTAAAAAAATAGATAGGGACCAATATGATCCACACTCCTCCTTACATACTTGTCGTTGATGATGAGCCGCAATTCTGCAACGTGCTGAAGGAATTTTTAGGTTCCGAAGACTTTCATGCAGAAGCCGCCCACACTGGCCTGGAGGCCGTGGAACTTATAAAAAGGAAAATGCCTGACGCGATTTTACTCGACATGCAAATGCCGGGCATTGACGGAATCGAAACCTTAAAACGCATCCGCAACATGGAAAAAGACTGTCCGGTTATCATGTTGACGGCAGCGGGCGACATAAATACCGCCCTTACGGCCATAAGTGAAGGAGCCTGCGCATTCTTGCGCAAGCCGGTCAATTTTGACGAACTCAAGCTAAGTATTGACTCCGCCTTGGAAAAGAAACGCCTGATCCTGGAGAACAGGGACTACCAGAAAAAGCTTGAAGAAAGGGTGGATGAACAAACCCGATCGCTCAAACAGATGTTCATGAGGTTGAAAAAAGCGAACCTGGACATCGTGCGGGCCTTGACGGAGGCCATTGACGCCAAGGATACTTATACCCATGGTCACGGCAACCGCGTGACTACCGTCTCTCTTCGAATAGGCCGGGAACTCGGATTAAGCAAGGAACAGTTGGAGGTCCTGGAATACGGCGCCCTGCTCCATGATATTGGAAAAATAGGAATTCCTGGGGAAATTTTGAATAAAGATGGAAAGTTGACGGATGAGGAATATGGCATCATCAAGACCCACCCCGTCATCGGGGCCAAGATAGTCACGGACGTGGATTTCCTGAAAGAGGCTCTTCCCATTATAACGTCCCACCACGAAACTTACGAAGGTAGAGGGTATCCGGATGGTTTGAACAGCCTCCAAATGGGGATCATGCCCCAGATCGTTTCCGTGGCCGACGTTTACGACGCCCTCGTTAGCAGTCGGTCTTACAGGAAGGCCCTTGCCCAAGAAGAAGCATTTGCTATATTAAAAGAAAACAAAGGGAAACAATTCCACCCGGATATTGTGGACATATTTATGAAAAAGAAGCTCTACCTTTTGGATTTGTAAACTAGAGTAATAGGTGATCGGTAATCGGACCATCTTTTACCTTTTACCTATCACCAGTTTAAAGCAACCCGAAACTCAAATGACCTCCCCAAAAAATCTTCATATTGGCGACTTCCTTTCCCAAAAGTTAGATCTTCCCGAAAAAGAGTTGAGAAAACTGCTGAACATGCAGGAATATCTTAATGACAAAATCGGGGAAACGGCCTTGAGGGAAAATCTCATTAAGAATAAGGAGATGGAGGAAATTCTTTGTTTTCAAAAAAAACATAACATCAGCTTTGGAAACGCAGCTATCTACCTGGGTTTTATGAAAAACTCCCATGTGAAATATCTGTTGGACATTCAGGCGCAAACCAAAAACAGGATTGGAGAATTGATAGTCCAAAAGGGGTTGGTCACACAGGAGGACTTTTTAAAAATCCTGGAAGAATTTTACTCAAAAAAACAAATTCAGTTTACCATCCTTGCACTAATAAGGGGCTCTTTATCAAAAGAGGTTCAACAAGCCGTCACAAGGTATGGTTATCGCTTCCAATCCTGCACCGAACAAGAAGAAATAGAACTATACGTGGAAGAATTGAAACCCCAGTTAATCCTTTTGGACTCGGAAACGGAACGTGTCATTGAATATTCTCAAAAACTTAAGCGGGACACGCCCTCCGGATCTTTTAAAATTGCTCTCTTTTCCGACACTAAAGAAAAGCTGGAAATGTTGAGCGGTTATGATTTTGGAATAGATTATTTTTTACCTGTTCCTTTTGATTTGAAAAACCTAATCAATATTATGATCGATAACGAATTTAAAAGTGGTGAACAACGAAAGGAACGTATCTTGGTTGTGGATGACAGCTCCATTGCCAGGCAATCCATTGCTGAAGAGCTGACGGGAACAGGATTTCAAGTTCTTTTTGCGGAAAATGGAGCGGAGGCGGTTGGGATAGCCCCCTTGGAAAAACCGGATTTAATTGTAATGGACATTAATATGCCTGTAATGAACGGCTACCAGGCGTGTCTTCAACTAAAAAGGCTTTCAAACACGAACCGAATTCCGATAGTTGTCCTTACGATTAATAATACCCGGGAAGAAAGGGAAAAGGGATTTGATGTCGGGGCCACGGAATATTTCACGAAGCCCTTTGCAAAAGGTCATCTCAGTGCTTACATCAAACACCTGTTATCCGGGAGCGCTGAAATCAGGACAGAAAGAATTTTAGTAGGGGAGAATGATCCAATATGCAGGAATATATATGAAACCATTTTGAATAAGTATGGATTCAGGTTTGAATTAGTAGAAAACGGGCAAAAGGTTTTGGATTTATTGGAAAAAGGATTTAAACCTTCCGCCATATTACTGGACCGCCATATGCCGGAGATGGACGGATTGAAAGCTTGTCATAAGCTTAAAATGAACGATGATTACCGCCATATTCCGGTTATTATATCCACCAAAGAAAAAGAGGATATCTCTGAAGGGCTTAAAGTGGGGGCCAATGACTACATTCTTAAGCCTTTTGATGGTGATGAATTAATTGCAAGGATTGAGGTTCATGTGAAAAATTTCACTTTGTCAAAAAATTTTAAAAATAAATCAAATTGAAATGCAAAAAGTTCTGGCTTTCGTATCCGATTTGGATAAATTAAATTCCATTCGAAGTTTTCTAAGAGCAGTCCATAGAAATGGAGGCTTTAGGAAACCTGGACCTATGGGACACCCTCAAGCATGACAAGGATTACGGTTTTGTTTTGCTGGACTATGGCTTGCTGGAGGAGGACCGGGAACACTGGATTGAAAAAATTAAAAAGGATGTGCATTGGAATGGGCAATCGAAAAAAATTCTGGTTTTGCTGCCTAAAAACTCTATAGAAATGGAAGAAGACTTACTAACAATAGGTGTGCACACTTGCATAAAAGATACGGGAGATAAAGATCGTTTTTTAAAGGATATTCTCAAGTCAGTTAGAGATACTCCTTCTGCGGCGGGAAAAGAGGAACTGTTTCCTCTTGGCGATCTTGAAGGAGAGCCGGAAAGGAGAAAAAACTACCTGGATATGCTGGACCAGGTGGCCAAGACTTCGCGCAAACAGGAAGAATCTCTTATCCGTGAAACAGAACTTAGGAAGGAAATAGAGGAGTCTCTTACTAAAAAGGTTAATGAATCTCAAGCAAAACTGATCCAGGCGGAAAAAATGTCCTCTGTTGGCACTATGGTTGCCGGAGTGGCGCACGAGCTAAACAATCCCTCCATGGGAATCCTCAACCACATTCAGTACTGCCTCAAACACACATCAAAAGAAGACAAAAAATATAAGGTTTTAAAAAATGCCGAACGGGAAATGTATCGGTGTATAGACATTGTAAAAAATCTCCTGACCTTTTCCCACATGGAGCAGGAAGGACCGGAGGCATACAAAAATGAGAACTGTGCCGTGATTATGGATCGGGTTTTAAAGTTACTGGCTTACCGGATTAAAGCGCAAGAGGTACTGCTTACTTATCAAGCCTGCGACGAAACTCCGGCAATTCGGATGAAAGTCAATAATATTCAGCAAGTATTCTTTGCCCTTATTATCAATGCCCTGGATGCTATACAAGGTCGCCGGAAAAGTGAAATTCATGTGGAGATCCACCTCAAAGGTTCTTTTGTTCAAGTGGAGGTCGCCGATGCCGGGCCAGGCATTTCCCCTGAAGATTTGCCAAAAATCTTCGACCCTTTTTTTACCACCAAAGCCGTCGGAGAAGGCACTGGCTTGGGACTTTCCATATGTAAAAATATCATTAATGCCCATAAGGGAGAGATTAAGTGTGAAAGCAAACCTGGTAAAGGGGCCAGGTTTACCGTTTTGTTGCCCATTAATCAAGTGTAAAATTTAACGCAGAGGCGCAAAGGGCGCAGAGAAAAAAGCAGTGGCAAGTAACGAGTTACGGCAGGTTTTTCTTGTTACTCGCCACTATTCTTTGCCTCCGCGATTTCTGCGCCTGCGTTAAATTATTAAGCTTATAGTTAACATAAGATAAGGAGGAAAGGTTGTGAGTAAACGAATTTTAGTGATAGACGATGACGAAATCATCAGAGATTCATTTTGTTTAGCCTTAGAAGATACAGGCTATCAAATAGATACAGCTAAATCCGGTGAGGAAGGAATCAAAAAAGAAAAAGAGCGTAAATATGATTTGATCTTTCTTGATCTGAAGATGCCGGGATTAAACGGTGTTGAAACTTTGAATGAGTTAAGAAAAATAGACAGCAATGTTCCTGTTTACATAGTCACGGCATTTCATAAAGAGTTTTTTAGTCAGCTTAATGCCATAGCGGAAAGTGGGGTAGGGTTTGAACTCCTTCAAAAACCCATCGGCGGCGAACAGATAGTGTTGGTGGCGAAAAGCGTGTTGGAAGGACCCATAGGCCATTAATATACCAGTCGCGATTGAATAATTGGTAAATAGTTAAAGTAACACTCTAGCTTTTTAGATACACCTTTGTTATACTGGTTGTATGAAGAAGCTAATTTTAACTGATCGACAATTCGCCAAGCTGGAAATAGCACACCGTG
>JAJDAS010000148.1 GCA_029261755.1 Nitrospinia bacterium | reverse complement strand
TCCATTTTTCGCATAATTAGGCGAAAATTAACTTTAAAGTCCGTCTTAGCTATCTTGGACAGGCTATTTTCAGAAAAGGGAACCTTGTTTTAAGAATATCGTTCCAATTCTGTTAACTTATTGATTTTACTTGTTTTTCTTGGAACAAAATCTGTCCAAAAAAGTTGTTTTGGACACCAATGAAATTGCAACCACAATATGACAAAAAAGCTTAAAAAACTAAAATGGACTTCGAAATTCCTCCTGTTGATGGGTTTAGTCATCGTTGTAGGATGCTCAGGTGGTCTTCTTGGCGGATCAGGACCGCTGGCCCTTCGGGGACATGGAGTGAATCCCACAAAGTCTGAAACCAAATGGTCCTCTAATCTGGGGCCCAAATTGGCGGGACACTTCAGAGCCGTAGCTGTTGCCGATTTTAACCAGGATGGGAATCTCGATTTGGTGGGCGGGAGCTACGAACCGGGAGCCATTTTTCTCTGGGTGGGTGATGGGCTGGGAAACTGGAAGAGGCACCAGCGTTTTCCAATAAAGGCGGATATCCGTTCCATTGCAACGGGTGATATTGATAATGACGGATGGATCGACATGCTTTCCTCCAGTTACGGAGATACACTGGGAATTCAGGTTTGGAGGAATAATCAAGGCCAATTCGAGCCGAAATACCCCGTATCACAAAGAGATATGTATGAGGGAATCAGGCTTGTGGATATCAATGACGACGGTAAGCTGGATTTGTTGGCCGCCAACGGCACAGAGGTGGAGAAAGGGGGAATCCAGGTATGGCTCGGAGACGGGAAATGTGGTTTTCTTGTTGAAACCGGTCCCACCCGTACGGGGATGTATCGGGATGTGGCGGTTGGCGATTTCAATAAGGACGGCAAGTTGGATATCGTTGGTGCGGGCTGGAACGCGGATAAGGGAAGTGTACGCCTTTGGCAGGGGTCGGGAGACGGCAGGTGGTCTAATAACTCTGCTGTTATAGAAGGCTCATTTTTGGGGATCGACACCGCAGATATTAATAACGATGGAAACCTTGACATTCTGGTAGCAGCAAACTTTGACGGAGTAAGAATCTATTTTGGCGACGGCAAAGGAAATTTCCCAGAGAACCATGTCTTTACTAAGAAAGGCAGCTTTCGGATGACCAGGGCGGTTGATGTTGACCAGAACGGTCTTCTGGATGTGGTGGCCACATCCAATGACAACCACGGTATTCTGATATGGTATCAAGAGAGGCCTCAAGACTGGAAGGCCAAGGCAGAAGGACTTCCTGCTGAAGGGTTTTATTTCGACTTCATTACTGCCGATTTCAACAAAGATGGGCGAGTGGATATCGCTTCCGCCACGCATGGGGAAGGAATCCGGGCCTGGTTCCAGGAAGTGGAAGGCGCCACCCTCCGGACTCCCCCGGGAAAACCTGGAACCATTAAGGAAACTGTTTTAACAAAAAAACTCGTTAAAGAAGAGAAGATTGTGCTGCCGGAGCTTGCCACTTCGGTCTTTTTCGACTCCGGTTCCGCGTCCTTGAGACCGGAATCCATGGTGGTCCTTAGCAAGATTTTGGAACTGCTCAAAAATTTCGAGGATGTTGCGATTAAACTGGAAGGCCATGCCGATCCGCAAAATATAAGTCCGGCATTATTTAAGAATAACCAAATCCTTTCCGAGGCCAGGGCGGAGGCGGTGAGAGACTTCTTTGTAGAGTCGGGAATTGACGCAAAAAGGATAAAGATCGCTGCTTTTGGAGCCACCAAGGATGATTATCCCAACGGCTCATCCGACTCTTACCAGAAAAGAAGGAGGGTGGATATCACAACAAGCGAGCATGTGGTCTCATTTGTGGAAGAGAAGGAAACATCCGAAAAACAGGTCACCAAAGAACATCCGAAATCGGAAGAGGCTCCGAAAACAGAAACGAGTCCCGAAAATAAAGAAGAGTTGCCAGGAAAAGCTGATCCGCAATCCGCATCCAAACAAGAATCGGAGTATCCGTTTCTAGAGAGCGGAGACGTAGTTCCCGCCGCTGATTATAAGGCTTTTAAAATGATTAACAACATCCCTGAATACAGGCTTGGTCCGGGAGATAAGTTAGAGGTCACTCTTTGGGAGGGGTTGATAGAGAAAGTCCATAAAGTGGAAGTTTCACCAAGGGGAACTTTGTCCTTTTCTTACATCAAAGATTTTCCCATAGAAGGTTTGAGTCCCACGGAAGCGGAAGCGGAGTTTGTGAAGCTTTTAAGTGATTTTATCAAAGAGCCTAAAGCAAAGGTGGTGGTGGTCTTGAAGAACGCCCATCAAATTTCCATATTCGGGGCTGTGAGATCATTAACCCGCCAGCCAACGGGTCCAGGGACCTACAAGGTTTTAGGCAAGGAAAAACTTACTGAGTTTTTATCCAGAGTAGGTGGACACGAGACGAATTCCGATCTTACCCGCGTGCAGCTCAACAGGAATAAAAAGACCTATTACTTAAATATCTATGACGCGCTTTTCAAGGGTGATTTTCGGCAGGATGTGGTAATCGACGCCGGTGACTTGATTTTCATTCCCAGCAAGCGCGAGGTGAAAAACAGGGTTTTTGTGATGGGGGAGGTGAGGAAACCTGGCATGTTCAACTATGAGGGAAAGTTGTCCCTCATGGAGGCCATCATCTACGCCGGCGGTCCTACATTTTACGGGGATACCCAGGATGTGGTGGTTATGCGGGGTGACGTATCCAAGCCCGAAGCCATAAAAGTTAATTTTAATGACATTGTGGAAAAGGGTGATTTTCGAAAGAACATCAAGCTTCAGAATGGTGATCTGATCTTCCTGGCGAAGAACACCATCGGCAATATCAACGAATTTGTGATGAAGATAAGTCCGTTTTTGTCTCTGGCTAAGCTCCCCATGGATGTTTACACATCCACAACCATCCCGTTTTGGGAAGGGTTTCCTCTCCAGCGTCACGGTCCGTCCGCTCCGGAGACTCTCATTTCCACACCTTCCAGTCCTCCTGGCAGCGGCACATGGGGAGTTGGAGGCGCAACGAAATAAAACTCTTTCCTAAGCATGAACTGGTTTAATTTTTTTTACTGCTCAGGATCATAGTTCAACCAGGGTTCAGGGTTGGCCTGGGTTTTAAGTTATTTTTCGTCCCTCAGTCTTTTGACCTTCTTGAGGATGATAATTTACTTCTTCGTGTGCCTTATCCACTTGTTTTTTTAGAACTACTCGTTAGCCTGACAGCTATGGATTAAGGGGTTGCCATCCTCAACTTATTCAGGCTTCTTCTCTTGCACTTCCTCCGCACCGGATTCCTCCAGTGCCATCGCTGCCTCCTTTTTTTTCTCTTCTTCCGTTTTGACCATGTCTTTAAACTCGGTAATGATGCCAACGGTTCTTTTTAGAAATCGGACCGGAGAATCGATGGGGACCTTGATCTCCCGGACAGAGGCGCCCATTTCCAATCTTAGTCCGGCGTGTGCGTAGCTGCACGATACTTCACCTAAATTGAAGTCCGGCTTATAGGATTTGCAACGAACCAATTCGGTTTTCCAGTGGTCCAAGTCCGACTGCAAGGACTCTTTCTTTTCCTTTACCTTCTTGATCTTCTGATCCATTTCCTCCGGCAAACTATCCCCTTCAAACTCTCTTCGTTCCTGATCCAGCTTCAGATACTCGGCATTGGTGGCGTCAAATTTTCCCTTGATCGTTTGGACCTTTTTTTCGATGCCCTTTTTCTTCACTTCATTGTATTTAGCCTGGATCTCATTGGTGGCTACTCTTACGATGGTCATGGTCTCTTTTTTGTTGCCCAATTGTCCCACTACCACCTCCCTCCCCGCCTCTATCTCGCCCCCAATCAATGTCCCATGGTTGGGGTTCATGTGGACCCCTTCCGATGCCTCCAGTTGTGCCTGGCTGACGGCTTTGTCCACATAAATATTTCTGGCTGCAATCTGGGTATTGTTGGTAGTGGCGCAGGCAAAATCCTTTAGCGCCTTGCCCTTCTTTCCTCCGTACATGAGCAGTGGCCCTTTTACCAGGATATTTCCTTTGGCCCATAGCGAAACGTTCTGGTTAGCGCCTCTGATCTCAATATCACCCGAGGCGATAATGGCCGGACAAAAATCGAGGTCTCCCTGGATGAGGATGGAGCCGTCAAATTTCAACTCTCTGCTACTAGCGGTCTTCTTCAAAACCTTCACCAGGCGGATGGTCACTTTGCCATCCTCGTCCATGATCACCTGTCCGTCCATAGCCGCGTATGCCTTGGTAGCATCGGGAGATAAGGTTAGATATTTGTTTTTTTTGATTGCGACATTTTCACCTTTTTTGTAAGGAATCTTTTCCCCTGTCACCGTGCAACCCGGTACTCCCTTCACCGGAGGGACCCTGGAAATGAGTAGCTTTCCTTTCTTGGCAATGCGAATAAAGTTGATCTCATCGAAGGGAACATCCGGCCCCATTTCCAGAAGGAAAGGAAGAAGGTCTTTGTATACCGGAACGTGGTAGGTGAGTTTGCCGTCAATGCCGTCCATAGGCGGTAGCCATTGGGCCACCTGAACCTTTTTTCTATGTGGAGCATTTTTTGCCAGCTTCTTGATCTCCTCCACCATATGCCCCCTCACCACGCCTTTGGATCTTAGCTCCGATACAATCTGGCGGTAGGTGATGGAGTCATCGGATTTTTTGGGATAAAATGTTACGTAGGCTGTTTTTTTGTCCTCGGAGATCTCCACCGCAAGGGAGGAAGGCCCCTGACTGGTGAAGTCCGATTCGCCTTTCGGGCCGATCAAGATGCTTTTTCCTCTGGATTCGGAGTAAGCTTTTTTTAAGGCTTTGAAGTCGACTTCCTTGAGGTTCAAGGTTTTGATAAAGCCCGTAACCTGATGATAGCCGATCTCTTTATCCGGAGGGACGGTGACATACATATAGCCCTGGTGTTCTTCGACCTTGATATCTTTCTCGATGGAAGCCGGACTTGTCTGGTTTGTTGAGGCGAGTTTTACTGTTTGGGTGGAATCCTGTTTTGGAGGGAAAGCTGTTTTGCCTTTGGAGCCTATCTTGATATTCCTACCCTTGGATTGGGTAAAGGCGCGTTTCAGAGCGGCATAATCGGGATTAACGATATCCAGTGTTTTGATATAGCGGGTGATATCGCTATAACTGGCCTTTGTGTTGGGGGAGATGTTGACGTAGAGGCCACTCTGGTGTTCTTCTATCCTTACGTCTTTAGCAATGGGATCATTGGAACATTGAGTCATTGATACATTGAGTGATTGAGTGATTGAATGCCCTCTTGCTTTGCGCCTAGAAAAATGGGTATCTCCCCTGGAAATCGGAAGGACCGTTTTTGTAAATATACCTTTCCAACATCCTGTGGTACTGAAAGTCATCCCCCTTACCGGCTCCATCCAAAATCGTTTTCTTGAACATCTCCATCTTGGCGTCCGTGTTGTCCGCGAAATGGATTGCCATTGCCTCCGGGGTTTGGGGAACCACGGGAGCGGACCATTCTTTCTCTCCTTGATGGGAAAGGATGATGTGTTCCAGGTGGAGAATGGTTTCCGGGTCCAGGCCCTCGAATTTAGAAGCGTATTCACGGACCACATCCCTTCCCATCACCACATGGCCCACAAGCCTGCCTTCCAGGGTATAGTCTCTTTTGGGATCGGGGGTAATTTCTCTCATCTTTGCCAGGTCATGGAGAATGGAGCCGCAAATGATGATATCCATGTCCAGCCCATATTTTTCTGCAAAATAGACGCTGGTATGCACCACGGACAGAGTGTGTTCCAGCAACCCTCCGAAATAAGCGTGGTGAAGAGAGCGGGAAGCCGTGTGCTGCAAGAGTGGTTCGCGGAGGTCTTGCAGGAGACCCTTCATCATCTCCTTGAGAGGTTCGTTAGCGACTTTGTCCAGGAAACCCATCAGGTGGGAAAACATGGCTTCCGCATCGTGTTCCGAGGTCTCAAAAAGCCTTTCCTGTTGAAAACCATCTTCGCAGTCGGCATCGGTGACCGGCCGGATCTTCTTTACGCTCAACTGAGGCCGGTCTTTGTAGCTATCCACCTGCCCTTGCACCTTAACGGCACCGTCAATGGTGTCAGCATCCATATTCTTCAGGACATTGGCCCAGATCTTCGCCGGGATGGTCCCACTGGAGTCACAAAAGGTGAGGTCCAGATACGGTTCGCCCGCCTTGGTGACCTTTTCGTTCTTCGACTGAACATAAAGGAAGGTGGTGACGGTTTGGCCTGCTATAAATTCTGATATTTGGGGAAATTCGCTCAAAGTCTTTGCTTGGTTAAATGGGTAGTCAAAATGAGAGGCTTATTGTATCGATTTTTTGCCCCCTTGGCAATGAAAATGACTTTATCTTTTCATGAAGGCTTATACAATGAAAATTTCTAATTCATACGCGGTTATGGCCTTATAAGCTTGACAAAACATTATTGTTTTTTTAGGATGTATTCAAACCAATTACAGGAGAATACTAATGAAAGTAATGACTTTGAGGCTCCCGGACGAAATGGAGAAGAAAATTCGCATCAAGGCGGAGTTGGACCATCGAACCATTTCCGAGCAGATAAAAAAATATATTTCGGATGGGATTATGACTGAAGAAAATCCTGATTTGCCTCTATCTTTTGTTAAAGAAACTTTGGAGGCAAAAAAAGAAATAGAGGCCGGACTTGGGAACGAATATAAATTCGGCGTTATCAAGTGAAAATTATCGCCTCCAACCATTTTTTAAGGTTCAAAAAAAAATCGCCGAAGAAATTTCAGTTGGAAATAGATTGCCGGGTAAATGAAATTCTGTCGAACCCCGAAATCGGGGAAGAAAAAACGGGCGATTTAAAAGGCGTACGCGTCCATAAATTCAAATCAGGAAAGCAGCAGTTCCTTCTTGCTTACAGCTGTAGTCAAGGGACTCTTTTTCTTTATACCATCGGTAACCATGAAAATTTTTATAAGAAACTGAAAAAATATTTTTCTTAGTTTTTATATTTTGGAAGTGCCCTTTTGTTATTTGACGATCTGCAGTCCCCAGCCTTCGAGTTCCATCAGGTTTTTCTTGTCACTTGTCACTAAAAATAATCAAACCTGCCATTCCCGGCAAATTTTTAAAAACGTCATGATTGCGTTTCTGTTGATGTGGTTCATGGCCGTGAAAGATCCGGCGTATTCATAGAGGTCGTCGCCTCGCTGGGACCTTATAATCTTTAGCCTCTGAAGTTTTACGGGACCTGCGTCGCTTAGAAAAAAATATATAAAAACCGGCTCGGTTTTTAAGAGCCGCTTCTTGGTGAGTATTCTGGCACCGGTAAAGCTAAGGTCATCAATCATGCCCTCCACTTTTTCCAGCCCCTGCCCCTCTTCCCCGGCAATCATTAATACAGGCAGCATGCATCGGAACCGTTCATCCTTCCTAAGAGAACGGTCCACAGCATCACCCTTCAAATGGAACACCCAAAGGTTAATAACGCCGATAGACGCGGTGAAGGCGCCCATGAGGCCAAAAACCGTCCCGCTTTGCTCGTATCGGATGATGGTTTCCGTACCGGGTTTCAAGTGAGCCCACATTTCTTTCGCCGGAGGCTGATCCAGTATTAAATAAGCACCCTTTCCTTCCTTCCACCCCCTTAGAGTGGTCCGGATTTTTTTCTTATCTATTTCAAGGATGACTTCCTGGCCCAGGATAAGCATAGTTCTTCCGAAGCGTTTATGAAAACTCGTTTCTTACAATTTTTTTTAAAAAAAACTCACCACAGAGGTCACGGAGAACACTGAGAAAAGCAAAAAGAAAAAGCAAAAAGATCTTTGAAATCTTTACCAAGACCTGGAGATTTTGGGATTTTCATCCACAATCAGAACCAATGAGGTTGCTGAATCATTCAGAATTTGGCTCATTGAATAATTACTACATTTCCTTTTAAAGCATACTACAATCGGAATGGTAAAAAAAACAAACCGGTTTCCCCTTGGTAAATAAACGCTTATTTTAATTTACAAGCAATCAAATTTTAAATATTATTGGCGAATCATTGTGGGAAAGGGTATCCTATATTTTTTTCGAAACATATTTCCCTGGTACATTTCTATATAAAAATAAAACCTATAACGGGTTTGGCGTTAAATAGAATATGGAGGGTTTAAAAATGAAAAGAACGATCAAATTATCCATTATTTTTTTGGTGGTGTGGGCCACCATGGCGGGCTGGCCCCCAGGGGAAGTCAAAGCCGAGAAAATTTCCAACGATTTGGAAAAACTGACCTTAGAGGAACTGATGAGCATCAAGATTACCTCGGTCTCCAAAAAGGAGGAAAAACTAAGCAAGTCTCCGGCAGCTATCTACGTAATCACACAGGAGGACATTCGTCGTTCCGGGGTAACGAGCATTCCAGAAGCATTGCGTATGGCTCCCGGATTGGAAGTGGCTCACCTTGACGCCAATAAATGGGCCATCGCTTCCCGGGGATTTAACTCCCGCTTCGCTAGCAAACTGTTGTTCCTCATCGATGGTCGAACCGTTTACTCGCCTGTATTTTCCGGAGTGTATTGGGATGTACAAGATACGATGATGGAGGATATAGAGCGCATTGAGGTGATCCGGGGCCCTGGAGCAACGCTTTGGGGTGCCAACGCCGTTAGCGGAATCATCAATATCATTACCAAAAAAGCAAAGGATACCCAAGGCGGATTAATCACCGCCGGCGGAGGTTCCGAAGAAAGAGGATTCGGGGGCGTCCGATATGGCGGAAAGCTTGGAGAGGCCGCCTATTTCAGGGTGTTTGCGAAGTATTTTAATCGGGATGATTTTGTTGATGCATCCGGCACTGCTGGCGCTGATGATTGGGACGCCGCCCGTGGAGGGTTCCGAATGGATTGGGACATTTCCAAAGGAGATAATCTGACATTGCAAGGCGATTATTACGATGGCGGATCGGGCCAGAGCTTGACTAGAAGCACTTCCTTAACCGCTCCCTATACGGAGACCTCTTATGATGAAGTTCAAGTTGATGGAGCTAATATTCTGGGCCGATGGAACCATGTCTTTTCGGGAGGGTCGGACATGACGCTTCAACTCTATTTCGACCATGCAAGGCGAGAGAATGTTACTTATAGCCAGAATATTAATGTGTTCGACCTTGATTTCCAGCACACTTTTGCATGGGGAGATCGGCAGGAAATCATTTGGGGGATGGGATACCGTTTAATATCAAATAAATTTAAAGACACCTTCACCCTTTCTTTCGACCCCCTCGATCAAACCGATCATATTGTCAATATGTTCGTTCAAGATGATATTACTCTGATCGAAGACCTTGTTCAATTATCCGTTGGGTCAAAATTTGAATTTAACTCTTTCACCGGGTTCGAATTCCAGCCTGGAGCGCGGATATTATGGACCCCTCACCAGCACCATTCTCTTTGGGCGTCCATTTCGCGGGCGGTCAGGACACCCTCTATCATAGAGGACAGCTCCCACTTAAATGCTGCGGTATTTCCTGGGGGTAGAGGGTCGACAATCCTCATGTCCCTGATGGGTAATCCGGATTTTGAGTCCGAAAATCTCCTGTCCTACGAACTCGGCTATCGTCTCCAACCCGTGGACACGGTTTATTTGGATTTCGCAACTTTTTTTCATGATTACAAGAACCTTCAGAGCTTGGAAGAGGGCTCACCGTATTTTGAAAGCACGCCATCGCCGCCCCACTTGGTTTTGCCTTTGCAATTTGATAACAAGATGTCCGGAGAAACCTATGGAGTAGAAATGGCCGCCACTTGGGATATTTTTGACTTCTGGAAGGTTAACGCTGGATTTACCTGGTTTAGGATGCACTTGCATCTCGACCCCTCAAGCAAGGACACCACCCTGGAAGCCACGGAAGGGCATAGCCCGGAATACCGTTGGCACATAAGGTCTTACCTCGATCTGCCTTACAATCTGGAATTCGATGCAGCCCTTTATTTCGTCGATAACCTCGAAAGCCTTAACATTACCAGTTATACCCGTCTTGATCTCAGGCTGGGTTGGAATCCATTGAAGAACGTTGAAGTAAGCCTGGCCTTGCAAAATCTCCTCGATTCTCAACATCAGGAGTTTAACGCTACAGGAGGGATTGCTCCCACGGAAGTTCAACGGAGCGTGTATGGGAAGGTAACTTGGAGGTTTTAAGGTCTTGAAACTGGAAACTTGAAACTTTTACCTTTGAAAGGGGTTGAGTTATGAAAGAGGTATATGAGTTGGATGTTTATAAACTGTCGGAAGAACTTTCGGATATGATTTGGGACGCTTTTGACAAATGGAACGAAAAAGCTCAACGCACAATTGGATATCAGGTAATTCGATCTTCGGATAGTATTGCCGCAAATATTGCGGAAGGTTACGGCAGATACTCTCCAGCAGACAGGAAGAGGTTTTACTTATATGCCCGAGGATCATTTGAAGAGACAAAAGCATGGCTAAGGAAGTCATTTCGACGCAAAGTGATCACCTCCCAAAAAGAAATTGCTCAATACAAGAAAATAATCGATGAATTAGGACCAAAACTCAATGCATTTATAAATAAAACGAGAGTGGGGGAGTGAAATTTGAAACTGGAAACTTGGGTAAGGAGGTAAAGTGCTTTCCAATTTCCAGTTTCAAGTTTCAAGTTTCCAGTATCAAAAATGTCCTTTAGGCGTTTTAAATTGATGACCCAAGTTTCTCGAATATTCATTCTAAGCGTAGTTTTTTTCTCAGCCGGTTGGATCAACCCGGTCAAGGCACATCCACCGGTCCCTCTGGAGTACCAAATCAAAGCTGTTTTTATTAAGAAGTTCATCAAATTTATCGAATGGCCTTCTGAAGTTCTCCCCCATAACCATAATCCCATCAAAATCGGGATCCTTGGGAAAAGCCCCATAATCAAGGCCTTTGAATCTGGTAAAACAACGCAAATCAAAGGGCACAAACTGGAGATCCGTGAGTTTGAGAATCTCAGAGACCTGGAATTTTGCCATATTCTCTTTATCGCGGCTTCAGAGAAAGACCGGTTTAAGGAAATCCTGAAAACCATTCAAGGCAAAGGCGTCCTTACCATCAGTGAAACGGAAAATTTCTCAAGGCTTGGCGGGATAATTAATTTTTTCATAGTTGAAGATATGGTTCGGTTTGCGATTAATGTGGAAGCTGCAGAAAAAGCCGGCCTCAAGATCAGTTCAAAAGTTCTCAGGTTGGCGGAAGTGGTCAGGGCTAACAATTCCCGGGAGAAAAAATAAGATGGGGGTTTTTCGAGATGTCTCGATCCAGCAAAAATTGAGACGGATCATTACGCTCACCAGCGGCGTTGTATTACTACTTGCCTGCCTGGCGTTCCTTACCTACGAGATTGCCGCTTTTAGGTCCGAGGAATTGGAAGAACAGTTGAGTATCGCTAAAATTATCGGGGCCAATAGCGTGGCCCCTTTGGAGTTCCAGGACGTCAAGGCGGGTAAAGAAACCCTGGAGACTCTAAGAGCGCAGTCTGAAATAGTCGCGGCCTGCATTTACACGAAAGAAGGAAAGATTTTTGCTTCGTACCATCGTGATGATAAGCAGAAAATTTCAATTTTGCCCAGGCCCAGGAAGGATGGGGGTTACATGGAAGGAGGCTACATTATGCTCTTTCATCCCATCATACTTCATGCCGAAAGAATTGGAACGATTTTCCTCCAGCACGATTTGGAAAAGGTTTATTCCAGGATTAAACAGTACGTGGTCATTGTCCTGTTTGTACTTTTGCTCACCACCCTTGCGGCCTTTTTTCTTTCCTCAAGACTCCAACGCATGATCTCCGCTCCTATTTTGGACCTTGCGGAAACCGCCGGCATTGTTTCTACTCAAAAAAATTACTCTATTCGGGCGGTCAAACAAAGCCAGGATGAACTGGGATTCCTGGTGGAACAATTCAACGAGATGTTGTCCCAGATACAGGAACGGGATATGGCCCTGGAAAAGGCGCGCGACCGGCTCAACAATATCCTTAATTCTCTGGAAGATGTTGTCTGGTCTTATTCCCTTGAAACCCGGAAGGTCACTTATATGAACCCTGCTGCAGAAAAACTCTACGGCCGCCCGGTTACCGAATTTTATGAAAATCATAGTCTTTGGCGGCAGGTCGTTCACCCTATGGACCGCGATATTGTGGAGACCGTTACCGAATCCATAGAGAAAGCGGGTTTAAAAAAAATTGAATACCGGATTATCCGGCCTGATGAAAATGTCCGATGGCTCCATGACCGGGTATCGGTGATGCGCGACGGCAATGGGACCCCGGTCTCTCTCAGCGGAATCATAACGGATATTACGGAACGCAAGGAGGTGCAAGAAAAGGCGCGGGAGATGGAAATGAAAATGATTTCATCTTCCAAACTTGCCACCCTGGGGGAAGTCGCCACCGGGGTTGCCCACGAAATAAATCAGCCCCTTACC
>JAJDAS010000147.1 GCA_029261755.1 Nitrospinia bacterium | reverse complement strand
CAGGGAGTTGGTTTTCATGTCCCCCAATACCATCTTCCCATCGTAATCCCAACAGCAGGGGATGATGGTTCCATCCCACTGGACCTGGATAGGTCCAATCTTGGGTCGGTTGCAAGACCTCCTTTTGTTTCCATTCAGTTGTCTGAAGCTTCGGCCATCGCCAAAATTGTGGGGTTTCCAAATTTCGATGGCGTCTACCTTATCGATCCATTCTTTTTTAAAATCTTCTATTTCGTGGGCGTTTTCCTTTTGGAGAAGGAAAAACACCAAAATTTTCGGGGTTTTGCTTCCCATGGACTTTCTTAAGGCTAGAAGATTTCGGATGTTGCCGGTAGTTTCCTCAAGGTTCAACCCCTGGTGGACTTTCGAATAACTTTCATGGGTCACCCCGTAAACACTGAAACGGACCTCGTCCAGCCCTGCGTCGATGAGTCCCCTCGCTTTTTCTTCATCCAGCAAGGAACCGTTGCAGATGAAGTTGCAAAAGAATCCAAAACTCTTTACATAACGGACCCTTTCCACAAAATGGGGGTCCAACATGGATTCTCCATACCCTCCCAAAAAGACGTTTGTGATGCCGTAGTTGGACACTTCATCGATAATGCGTTTGAACAGGTCCATATCCATAACCCCTTTTTTTCTTGAGAGTTTTTCCCTGGGGCACATAATACAATGGGCATTGCAGAGGTTGGTTGTTTCAATCCTGACTTCAGCGTTGATTAATTTCATAATATGAAAACTCTTTTATGGGCAATGATTATAGATCAGCAAGCAATTCCGGTTAGGTGAATTTTTCATTCTAAGGCGTTGGTAAGGAGCGTGTCAAACCGGAAAGGTAAGGAAAGGCGGATGGATAAAGGCGAAACCGGATGTGGACCTCTTAAAAATATCCCATAACTAAAGAGGGATACCCATGGGCTTAATGCCGTAGGTTAAAAAAAAATTGCTCGAATGAAAGGTTAATCAATAAGATTTTCGATAGTTCTAAAGACTATAAGTATTCATTGATTATAGCTTCAATTTCTTCCTTGGATTTTATCCCCACAACCTGTTTAACAACTTGGCCTTCCTTAAAGAGGAGGATGGTGGGAATGCTTCTGACACTATAGTTGGTGGCTACATTAGGATTTTTGTCAACGTTCAGCTTACCGATCTTTACCCTCCCGGAGTAGTCCGTAGCCAGTGCATCAATGGTTGGAGCCAAGGACCGGCATGGAGCGCACCATTCCGCCCAAAAATCTACCACTACGGGGATATCTGATTTCAATACCGTTTCTTCAAATTCCGCGTCCGAGAACTCCAAAGTATTTTCTCCCATTTTTTCCCTCCAAATTTATTATAAAAACGATTTTAGTAAATGAAATGAAAAATACGTTACCATAAGGCAACGTTTATCCACAAGGACGGAAGGTCTCGCCCTTAGGTTAACTATTTCCACTATTTTTCAACCGGCTCCTGTGGTAATCCAAGAGGTCTTCCAGCGATTGTTCCAGAGGAATGGTGGCTTGCCACCCGGTTCTGGATTTCAATAATGAGTTATCTCCTACCAGTATCGGAATATCTATTGCCCGGAAACGTTTCGGGTCCGGTCTGTTTTCAATAGCCACACCGCTCAGTTCGATAAGTTTCTGGAGAATCACTTCCACGGAATAGGCTTCTCCACGGCAGATGTTGAACACTTCTCCTTTTTCACCATGTTTCAAAATAAGCCGGTATGCTCGAACCATGTCACGAACATCCGTAAAATCTTTTTGGGCCTTTAGATTGCCTGTGTATAAAATCGGTTCACTTATTTTTGCCTCTATGGAAGCCACCTGTTCCGCGAAACTGGCGCAAACAAAGGTGGTGGCTTGCCTGGGACCGATGTGGTTGAAGGGCCTTACCCGTACGATATTCAGGTCAAAGCTTTTGGAATACTGGTAAGCCAGCAAATCCGCCGCCGCCTTGCTCAATGAATAAGGTGAAACCGGTTTGAAAGGGCATTCTTCCCGAACCGGAAGGTCGCTTGGAGAGATACTCCCATAGCAGTCCGAAGATCCCACAAAAAGGATTTTGGGATTTTGGCCCGATTTTATAACAGCGTCAAAAAGGTTCCTGGTCCCATTGAAATTGATCTCAAAGGTAAGTTGAGGTTGAGATACTGAAAAAGGGACATTGGAAACTGCCGCCAGATGGTAAATTTCATCAGGTTGGACTTCTTGGATAACCTTGCAAAGGGTTTCGGAATTGCAAATGTCCCCTTCATACAATGAAAGGGAGTCCCCCAATGGCTTTCCTGCAAAATGGGGATCCGTTAAATTTGAGCAGTCCTTTTTATCATGGACCAGGCCAAAAACCTCTTCACCGTCTTTGAGGAAGAGTTCGGCAAGATGGGACCCGGCGAACCCGGCAATGCCCGTAATGAAAACCTTCAAACCTATTTCCCCCCTTTTTGCAACCTTTTCAGGTCGGCTTCCACCATCATTTGGATAAGCTCTTCAAAGTTCACTTCCGGCTCCCAACCCAATTTTTTTTTGGCTTTTGAACAATCACCGATAAGTAGGTCCACCTCTGCCGGACGCTCGAAGGCTTTGTCGAACTCCACATGGTCTTCCCAGTTCAAATCCACACAGGAGAATGCGGTTTCAACCAGATACTGCACGGTGTGGGTCTTGCCGGTGGCGATAACAAAATCATCCGGCTCATCCTGCTGAAGCATCAACCACATGGCTTTCACGTAATCCCCGGCAAATCCCCAGTCCCTTTTAGCAGTCAGGTTGCCTAATTTCACTTTGTCCTGCAAACCGAATTTGATTTTCGCCACGGCCTCGGTGACTTTTCTCGTGACGAATTCACGTCCTCTCCTGGGTGATTCATGATTGAACAGAATCCCGGAGCAGGCATAAATGTCATAACTTTCCCGATAGTTGATGGTGATCCAATGTCCATATACCTTTGCGACACCGTATGGGCTTCTTGGATAGAACCTCGTGGTTTCGGTTTGAGGGGTCTCCTGCACCTTTCCAAACATTTCGCTACTGGAGGCCTGGTACATACGGATTTTGGGGTTGACCAGCCTGATGCCTTCCAGAACCTTGGTAACACCCAAACCGGTGAATTCTCCTGTCAGAACCGGTTGGCTCCAGGAGGTGGGAACGAAGGATTGGGCTGCGAGGTTGTAAATTTCATCCGGCTCCTCTTCACGAATGACTTCAATCAGCGACAACTGGTCCAGAAGATCGGCCTGCCTTAAAGTAATTTGGTCAGCTATCCCTTCAATTCTTTCGCAGGTTTCCGTGCTGGAACGCCGTACAATCCCGCTAACCTTGTAACCTTTTTCCAGTAAAAATTCCGCAAGGTAGGAACCATCCTGTCCGGTGATCCCGGTAATTAAAGCTTTTTTCATTTAATCCCTCATTTTAAAAGGCTGTTATTATAGGTAAAGATCAACTATTATAATTGAATTGAGCTTTGCTTTCAAAAAATCTATTAAATTCAAAAATATGGATCCGCGAATGAACGTGAATGTTCGCGAATAAAGCATGAAGAATGAGAGTTCCAACAAAAATGGGTTGGTTTCAACTGCGGGATTGATCCTGGGGCCTTTATGTTTTATTGGCGCTCTACTTTTCATTGAACCGGAAACCGACCATCCTCACATGGCCAAAATGGCGGCAATTACATTGCTAATGGCCATTTGGTGGATGACGGAGGCCATTCCCCTGGCCGCTACGGCCCTTATGCCTCTGGCCTTGTTTCCCCTTCTCGGAATAATGGGGGGAAAGGCCGTGGCTCCCATTTATATGAACCGGATCATCTTTCTTTTCGTTGGTGGATTTTTAATCGCCATCGCCATGGAGAAGTGGGCGCTAAATCGGCGAATCGCGTTGTGGATCATCCGGCTTGTGGGCAGCAAACCCTCGCGGATCATCATGGGCTATATGGGGGCCACCGCCTTCTTGAGTATGTGGATTTCCAATACGGCCACCGTGGTGATGATGGTCCCCATGGGATTGGCGATTATCCTGAAACTGGAAGAAGAGTTTGGTAAAAAAGAAACCCATCAGTTTTCGGTTTGTCTCATGCTTGGGTTAGCCTATAGCGCTTCTCTTGGAGGAGCGGCGACGTTGATCGGGACACCGCCCAATCTGAGTTTTACCAGGATTTTCGAGATTTCCTTCCCTCATGCGCCAACGGTTACCTTTGCCAATTGGATGATGATGGTACTTCCTCTTTCCGTCTTTCTCATCATTCTTACCTGGTTTTTGTTGACCAAGCTGCTATACAGGCCAGGGAACGGAATTAAAATTGATAAAAATCTGATCAACGAGGAATATCGGAAGCTTGGACCCATAGGATTCGAAGAAACCGTGGTTTTGGCAGTCTCCGCCACAACGGCGTGCCTGTGGATTTTCAGGGTTAAGATACCCTTGGGATTTATTACTATCCCCGGTTGGTCGGAGTTCCTCCCCTACCCTCATTTTATAGACGATGGTACCGTGGCCATTACCATGGCCCTGCTGCTTTTCTTCATCCCGACGAAAGGAACAAACTCAAACAATTCCGGCTCCATATTAGAAATGGATTGCTTTCAAAAGCTTCCATGGCACATCATCATCCTTTTTGGAGGAGGGTTTGCCTTGGCCCAGGGAATCCAAAATACCGGGCTTTCCGAATTTATCGCACGAAAATTCGATGTCCTGGCGGGAACGCCACCTCTCTTTGTAATTATGGCAGTTAGTGCTACCATCACCATGCTAACGGAATTAACCTCCAATACGGCGACAACGGAAATCACTCTGCCTATATTAGCCTCGGTGGCGGTGGCGATGAAGGCCAACCCTCTTCTCCTGATGATTCCGGCCACTATTTCCGCCTCCTTTGCCTTCATGATGCCGGTGGCCACACCTCCCAATGCCATTGTTTTCGGCAGCGGCCGTGTGCGGATAGGGGAGATGGTGCGGGCAGGAATTATATTGAACGTGGTGAGTGTGGTTTCAGTGACCTTTGTGGTGTATTTCATGGGGTCCTGGGTGTTTGGCATTGATGCCGGGGTTTTCCCGGAATGGGCTTTAAAAAGATAAAAAGAGTTGCTGGGTATCCAGTTTACTCAACCAGATACCAATATGTTGTGGTTGAGCACCTACTATTTTGGTGCGCGGCACTGGTGCACATTGTGGCCTTTCGTGTAGGGGCGTGAGCCTCCAGGGCTGAAACAAATGCCTTTATTGCAGAAAGTTATTCTTTTCCCCATTCTCTCAGCCGGTACAATTGGAATTCTCGAAATGACAATATCGTTACTCCCAACAACACAATTAAGGCGACCATTCTTATCTTTATAGCTGAGTTTTTTATTCCTTATTTTTTTGTTGCTGGTACTCTTTCACAGCGCAATAAAGGACGGGCACTACCAATATGGTAATGACATTAATCACCATCCCTCCGAAAGATGGGATTGCCATGGGAACCATGATATCCGAACCCCTTCCCGTTGAGGTAAGCACCGGAATCAGGGCCAGAATTGTAGTCGCCGTGGTCATGAGGCATGGTCGAGCGCGTCTTTTGCCCGCCTCGATGGTTGCTTCGTGGATCTCTTCCGGGGAAGAAGGGTTTCTTTTTTCAAAGGATTGGTCCAGATAGGCGGCCATCACTATCCCATTTTCTGCGGCAATACCAAACAGCGCCAGGAATCCCACCCAAACCGCCACGCTCAGATTAATGGGGTGGACTTGAAAAAGCTCACGCATATCCACGCCGAACACGGAAAAATCCAGGAACCAGGGCTGGGAATAGAGCCATATCATAAGAAAGCCGCCGGACCAGGAAACCAATATTCCTGAAAAGACTATGGTGGTGGTTGCCACTGAGTTGAATTGTAGAAATATAATAATAAATATAATGAAGAGCGCCAAGGGCAAAACCACCATGAGTTTTTTCTCCGACCGTACTTGGTTCTCGTAACTGCCGGCAAATATATAGCTCACTCCAGCAGGTAGGTCGAACTCGCCGCTTTTGATCTTAGCCTCCAGATATTCCTTGCAGTCCTCCACCACGTCCACCTCTGCGTAACCCGGCTTCATATCGAAGAGCACATAGCCTACAAGAAAGGTATCCTCGCTTTTGATCACCTGAGGGCCGCGCACATATTTAATCTCGGCAAGTTGTTCCATGGGAATCTGGCTCCCATCCGCAGCCGGGACCAGTATCCTTCCAAGGGATTCGATGGTGTCCCGAAGTTCGCGCTGATAACGGACGCGGACAGGATAACGTTCCCGTCCCTCCACCGTAGTGGTGATTTTTCGACCGCCGATGGCTACCTCTATGACGTCCTGGACTTGGCGCATTCTGATTCCATAGCGGGCGATTGCCTTTCGGTTGATGTCTATTTCCAGATAGGGTTTTCCCACAATGCGGTCCGCGAATACTGCGGCAGGCTCCACGGAAGGGATCTCTTTTAAGAATTTTTCTATGGCAAGCCCCACCTTTTCAATAGTTTCCAAATCAGGTCCCTTCACCTTCACACCCATGGGCGCCCTCATTCCACTTTGGAGCATGACTATCCGGGCGGCGATGGGTTGAAGTTTCGGGGCCGAGGTGGTCCCAGGGATTTTACCCGCGTCCACAATATGCTTCCAGATATCATCCGGCTTTTTTATATGTGGTCGCCAAAGGCGGAACGGCAGCCCATCCTCCATATCGGGAATAAGTTCCCCGTTTTTGTCCCTGATGAATTCTTTGTTTTCTTCATCAAAGCGAAAGCGCATGCGGTGGCCGTTCTTACCCACAATATACTCCGGTTTATAATTAATGACTGTTTCAATCATGGAGATGGGGGCGGGGTCCAAGGGACTCTCCACCCGCCCAAGTTTGCCCACAACGGATTCCACTTCCGGGATTGCGCGGATAGCCATGTTCTGTTTTTGAAGAACATCCATGGCCTCGCCTATGGAGGCATGGGGCATGGTGGTGGGCATATATAGATAAGATCCCTCATCCAAGGGGGGCATGAACTCCTTTCCCAGTCCGGGAAATTTTTCCGAAATGTAGGAGACCGGACCGAATTCTTTTACCGGGCGGGGTAGCCAACTGAAGATAGAATCGAACCCCATCCAGACCATGCCTCCCATTAGAAAAATTACGAGAGGAATGGAGAGAAAAATGCCTTTATGATTGAGGCACAACCTTAATATTGGACCGAAATAATGTTTAAAAATCTGAAACAGGGCCAGAAGCCCGCCGATTAACACGGCTACAAAAATGAAATTTATCAAAATGCCTTTTTCCGGTCCCAGGGGCAACCAATGCTCGGCGAGGGTGAGACCGAAAAAAACAGCGGCAATACCCACGGCCCCCACGGAGCTCCATTTTTTTATTTCTTCCGGGACCCACTTTTCACAAAGATGATAAATTCCTATAAGGGCAATGATGACGCCCGCCCACCAGACGGCGACAAATGATACGACGATTCCTAAAACAATGATGCCCGCCTGAAACAGGGTTTTTAGTCTTTTGGCGCCAATTTTTGATGTAAAGAGAACATGCGCAAAGGGGGGGATAATGGTCAGCGCCACAATCACAGAGGAGATAATGGCGAATGTCTTGGTGAAGGCCAAAGGCTTAAAGAGCTTTCCTTCCGCCGCTTCCATGGTAAAGACCGGCAAAAAGCTCACCACGGTTGTGGAGACAGCGGTGACAACAGCATGTCCCACTTCTTTGCAGGCTTCGTAAATAACTTCAAGGCGGTCTTTTTTAGGATCTGCCGTGTCCAGGTGTCTCAGGATGTTTTCGCATATTACGATTCCCATATCCACCATGGTGCCAATGGCGATGGCGATCCCGGACAGGGCTACGACATTGGCGTCTACTCCAAAGCTCTTCATAGCTATGAAGCACATCAGCACGGCCAGGGGAAGCAGGGCTGAAATAAGAAAGGCGCTCCTCAAATGCATCACAATGATGATTACCACGATGATGGTCACCAATATTTCGTCGCTTAGGGCCGTTTTTAGTGTTCCCAAGGTTTCGTAGATGAGGCCGGTCCGGTCGTAAAAAGGAATGATTTTTACCTGGCTCACCGTGCCGTCTGAAAGGGTCTTTTTGGGCAGGCCAGGAGATATCTCTTCGATTTTTTTCTTAATGTTTTTAATGGTGGCCAGAGGATTGTCCCCATAGCGGACAACCGCAACGCCACCCACTGCTTCCGCCCCTTCTTTGTCCAAAGCCCCCCTGCGCAAAGCAGGCCCCTTAGAGATAAAGGCCACATCTTTGAGATAAGTGGGAACGTTTTTATTGACCTTGATCACCGTATTCTCAATATCTTCAAGGTTTTCGATAAAGCCAAGGCCGCGAATGATATATTCCACTTTATTGACCTCTATGGTTCTGGCTCCCACATCAATGTTCGACATGCGCACGGCCATAAAGACATCTTCGAGCTTCACGCCATAGGCCCTCATGGCGTCCGGGTCTACGTCTATCTGGTATTCCTGGACAAATCCACCAATGGAGGCCACCTCGCTGACTCCCTTGGCTGATAGCAATGAGTATCGGATGTACCAATCCTGGATGGTTCGGAGTTCGTGGAGATCCCAGCCGCCAGTGGGGTTCCCTTCAGAGTCACGTCCTTCCAGGGTGTACCAGAATATCTGTCCCAGAGCTGTGGCGTCAGGCCCTAAGGCTGGCTGCACTTCCGGGGGTAGGGTCCCGGCGGGAAGACTGTTCATCTTTTCCAGCACACGGGTGCGCGACCAGTAAAACTCAATGTCGTCTTCGAAAACGATGTAGATGCTGGAAAATCCGAAAAAGGAGTAACTCCTGATGGTTTTGACTCCAGGGACGCCAAGGAGGGAAACCGTGAGGGGGTAGGTGATCTGGTCTTCCACATCCTGGGGAGAGCGGCCCATCCACTCCGTAAAAACAATTTGTTGGTTTTCACCAATATCCGGGATGGCGTCCACGGGAACCGGGTCCCTGGGAAGAATACCGGTTTTCCAGTCAAAAGGGGCCACCATGATCCCCCAGCCGGTGACGAGGAGAATTATGAGCGCTACAATGAGCTTATTCTCCAAGCAAAAACGAATGAGCCTATCGAGAAAATTGGTTTGTTCCATGGGTGTTTTTGAACTTTGATTTTCCATTGTTCATCTATTCATAAGAAAAAAGAAAAAAATAATATTAATACTTCCTAATCATTTCTCCACATCCAAGCATTGCTTCGCCCAGGTAAGGATTCCTGATTTCCTTTCCCTCTTGCAGCCAGATTGCACCTCTGCCGCCAAAAGCCATGGAGCATTTAAACTGGAAAAGGGGTATGTCTTGACCATAACCAAAGCGATCAAGCACCCTTGCCATTTCTTCGGAAAGTTGAGCAAAACTAGTCCGTTGTTGTTGAATATCCTTTGCCAACATGGATTCAATGTTCTTTTTGATACCACTGGACGCCTCCATCCAGTCCATATGGGCTTGACCGGTGAGCAGCTTCATATCAATTTCAGACAGAGAATCATTCATTTCTTGAGCAGCCTTGGCAGCTTCTTTGAAATCATCCTCTGATAGAGATTTATGAACTGAAAGATAGGTTTTGAGCAGACCGGACATTTGATTTAGAAAATCTTTGGGAATATTCTTTCTTACTTCTTTTTTTTGTATCTTTTTGTGCTCATGTCCTTGGTGGTCTTGTTCCAAACCCATTTTTTTATTACTCATTTTTTGTTTTTTCTTTTTAGCGCCGTTCATGCCTCCATGGTTGGCATGGCCTTTCATAAGAACGCCGCCCTTTGGACTCATCATGCTGGGTTTGGCCATAATCTGGAGGGCGCTGTCGATCTTAAAGTTTCCATTGGTCACCACCCTTTCCCCTTCCTCAAGGCCAGAGTACACGATGTAATAACTTCCAGCCCTTGGTCCGAGAACCACCTCTCTGCCCTCGTAAGTTGGCCGCTTTCTTCCTGGAATTTCCACATAGACAACAGCGCGTTTCCCTGTTTTTAGAACTGAAGAGGACGGAACTACTAAAGGGGCTTGTCTCATGTTATTTCCGGTCACGTAACCAAGCGATTCCGTTGTGAGAAGCGACATTCCACATATCTCACAATTACCTGGTTGGTCGGATAAAAAATCGGGATGCATGGGGCAAATCCATTTACCAGCAAGTTCCGGGTCCATTACCTTGCCGCCTTGGGCCACATTCGCGTGAACTATTGCTCTTACGAACATTTCCGGCTTAAGTTTACCGTTCGGATTGTCCACATTTACCCGGACCTTTACCGTCCTGGTCTTAGCGTTAAGAATAGGATCGATAAAAGAAATTTGTCCCTTAAAAACTTCGCCAGGATATGCCTCGGTGGTGAATTCAACTTTTTGCCCGTACCGAATCCATATCAAGTCAGATTCATAGGCGTCAAGCTTTACCCAAAGCCGGGACAGGTCAGCAATGGTGTAAATTTTAGTTCCTGTTTTTACATACATCCCCTCAAAGGCATTTTTATGGATAACAATACCACTCATAGGGGCAAGGATGGTCATATGCTCCGATGGTTTAGTTTTTTTTTCAATCTCTTTAATCTGTTCGGATTTGAGACCCCACAGACGGAGTTTTTCCCTGGCGGAGGAAAGGGTGGCATAAGCCATATTGCGAATGTATTTGCTTTTTGTACCCTTTGACTTCCTGACGGACCGAAGGGCCTGAAGCAACTCCTCTTGGGCTGCCAGCAATTCCGGGCTATATAAAAAGACCATATGGTCCCCTTTTTTGACCGGCACGCCCGTGTAGTCGACGTACAATTTATCGAGCCTGCCCGCAACCCAAGCCGTAATGTATCCCACTCGGGTTTCGTCATAGTCCACCTTTCCTACCATTCGCACCTGAGCATCCACATACTTCCTTTCCACGGAATCAGTGGTGATTTGAGCCAATTTTTTTGCCGCTTCGGACATGGTTAGTTCCCGTGGACCTGCTTCCTCATCGGAAGCATCCGAAACCGGAATGAGGGTCATCCCGCAAATAGGACACTTTCCGGGTTTGGGCATTCGAATATGAGGATGCATGGAGCATGTCCATACTTCCACCTTGTCTTCCTGTTTTGTTATCTGAGGAATGGTCTTTTCTAAAGGACCGGTTGAGGATATTTCAGCAACCGCGTTGCCATGAAATATTGCACAGAAAAAAATAAAGGTAACTAAAGTGATACGAGAATTCATGGGATATTAAACCTCCTTTTAAAAAATCATCAACCATTTTGATTTGATATTTTTATTTCTTTAATTTCTTTCCAATAGTCTTTTCCAGGTTAGCCAAAGCTTGGTTCTGGTCCCTCACATGTTTTTGGTAAAGGAGATTATAATCCAGCCATATCTTTTGTGCGTCCAGAACATCAAGGAAGTCAGACTTACCCGACTGATAATCCGTCTGGGCCACCTCCAGGTTACTTTTGGCTAACATTAATAGAGATTCTTTATAAAGCAAAACATCTCGTTTGGCAGTACTTAAAAGAAAAAAAGTTTCTTTGATATCGAACTCAAGTTTATTTTTTTGCGACTTCAGATCCTCATTCAAGGACTGATAAACCTGTCTTGCCTCTCGGATATAAGCATCATTTTTTCCAAACCAAAAGGGAGTATTTGTTACGGGCTTTAAGGAGAACGATTCTCTTTCTTTGCCAACCCCCACAAAGTTTCCTTTTTCATCCTCAAAATAGCTGAATCCAAGAGTAAAGTCGGGATAAAACTTCTTTTCCGCTAATGTAATAGCCAGGTTTGTCTTATCAATTTTTAACCGAATGATTTTCAATTCTTGCTGGGATTGAATTCCCAAATCGATTAGCTCTTCAAAAGTTAAGGATGTATCTGTCAAAGCAATATCTTTAGAGTTCCCTAAAGGGAATTGGGAGGGGAGATTTAAAAATTTGTTCAATTCAGCAACCACGGTTTCTTTATACTCTTTCAGCGTAATCAGGTCATCATCCAATTTGGCTATTCGGGTTTGAACCTTGATCACGTCACTGTACCCAGCTTGCCCGGCCTTGTAACTGATATAGGCTACTCCCTCCAGTTGTTTGAGAAGGGCAAGGTTTTCTTCTGTAATACGAATGGCTTGGTTGGAATAAATAAGCTCGTAATAAGTGTTTTGAATATTGGTGATTAAATTTCTTAAAGTAATAAGATAATTTTGCCTGGCTATTTCCACCTCTTTAGTAACAATGTCCCCTTTTAATGTCAGGGTTCCAGGAAAAGGAAATTTTTGAAACACGGTTCCTTTATGTCGCATGGAACTTGTTTTAGTGTTTACATCTTTAATAAAGGATTGATATTGCCTCAGAATATTATCAAGCCTGGTGGCCTGAGAATATTTTTCCAGAGACGCTTCCCATTTCTTTTTGGCGCTTGCCAGGCCGGGATTTCTCTCAAAAGCAGTAGAGATAAGGGTGTCGGGGTTAATTCCCTTTTTTAGGATTTCTTTAATTTTTTCGGTTTTGGCTATTTTTCGTACCTCTTGGCTAGCCGGAGATTCAAAATCGAAAAATTCTTGAGAGCTGGAAATCCTTTGAATAGCCGCCTCCCAGTTTTGTTTTTGTTCTTCCAATTCCTTTTCTATAATCTTCAATTCCGATTCCGCGGCGTTTTCCTCTGTTTTCCATTTTTTTGTGGGCTCAACCGGGGCTTTTGTAACGCTCTGTTCATAAAATAAAGGGGTTTTGTAGGATTCGATTTCTTCTCTCATTTCCCGGTAATTTTTATCCCCGGCAAAAGCGTTTGAAGAGAAGATTATTGCCAAACTCAAGATTATTGGGATTTTTGGAAGAACTTTCATTGTTTTCACCTGTAGAAAAATCAAAATTGAATTAGCTTAAAATTAAAAAAAGGTACAGTTTTTATTGCTCAACTTTCTGATCCCTGGACCTTAACACTTTATGCTCCAGGCTAATGCCAAGCACTTTTTCCAGCAGGGCCAACCGCTGATGGTAATCAGTTAACGCCCGGTAATAGGCCAGGTTAAAATTGAGCCAAACCGCCTGGGTCTCCAGCAGCCCTGAAAAGCTTCCTTTTTTTTCCTTGTACCAGGTTTCCGCCGTTTCCATGGATTGCTGTGCCTGTGGAATCAAAGAATCTTGGTAGAGCCGTACCAAACGTTGGGAATTTTGGATTTTAAAATAGATTCTTTTTATGGCAAAGAAGGTTTGGTTCTCCAAATCTTTTTTTAAGTGAACCGCTCCTTCATGTCTTAGTTTAGCCTCAGCTACACGGGCGCGATTCTTCCCAAACCAAAGGGGAATGGTAACGCCCACATTAACGCCGTAGGCGTCCTTCCCACTATCCCCGGGGCGAGACCCATTTGCGCCAGGCGCCGCCTCTCCCATATCCAGAAATTTGAATCCCAGACTGAAATTGGGAAGATACTCCATTCTGGCAAGACTCAATGCCTTTTCGCGCTTTTCGATTTCCACATCAGAAATGGCAAGCTCCTGTTGGTTTGCCGTAGCCAATTCATAAAGTTCTTTAACACTTTGCACCAGAGGGATGAAGGGCAATTCTTTAGGGCTCCCAAGAGGTTCCTCCGGTTGCCTGTTCAGGATGGCGTTGATCCGTGTCTTTTCCACCTCCAGGAATTCTGTGAGCAGAATCAGATCATAAGATATCTGTGCCAATTGGGATTGAGCCTTAAAAACATCGTTCAGGGTGGTGCCGTCCACCGAATAATCCGTGGTCCCGATTTTGGCCAGATGTTCCACCAGTTTTTTATTTTCCTTGGTAATGTCAATGGCCTTGATGATGTAGGCCAGCTCGTAATAGACGTCTTTTAGTTCCACGATGAGGTTCCTCGTTTCCTTTTCGAAATTCAGTCTGGCCATTTGGGCCTCGCGGGAGACGATGTCTCCCTTCAAGGATAGCTTGCCTGGAAAAGGAATCTTCTGGGAAAATGCGATGCTCTGTTTTTGGGGGCCGACCCTTGTTTCCACAGGCTGGATGAAGCGGGTATATTGAAGGACGGGGTCTTCATAAGCCGTTACCTGGGGATATTTTTCAACCACTGCCTCCCATTTTAGTTTGGCGGCCTTCAGTCTTGGATTGTTTTGGAAGGCCATTGAAATTAAGCTGCCTAAGTCAATGCCGGCAGCTAAGCTTTCATTTGGAATGTTTTTAGCCGGTTTTTTCTCTTCCGCTTGGGCAAGGCTTTGCAGAAATGCAATTGTTAGAAAAAAGACCAAAGTGAAAAACAAAAATGTTTTTTTCTTCCTCATCTGACAAACTCTCCTAAAATAACACTTAAATTTTTAAGCTTATTTCTCAATAAGCCTACGTTTGTAGTCTGAAAAATCTCTTTTTGTCCTCTTTTCTTCCGCTCAAAACTTCTTTCACGCGAAATAACAATTCATGATAAAAGAACGGGATTTAAAAAATCCCGCTCCCTCATCCACAAACAAACCGTATGTTTCATTCCAGCTATCTTTTCATTGTCTCATGAAATCCCGGGTTCCTATTAAAGTCAGGAACCAGGGATTCCAGGAAACATTTGAATCGGGTTTATGAGTTAATAACAATATCAATGGCTAAGAGTTCCTGGATCAATGACAGAAGTGAATGTTCATCTTCCAGTTTTTTCAACTTCTTCATTTGGTCCAAATACTCCTCTTCCGTTGTTTCGAATTTATGGAGGGAAGCACCACACCCATGCCCAATTTTCCCCTTCTTTTTCAAGGAAGTGATATCAAAGGAAACATGGTTTAAGGAGTGATTCGCAAAGTGGGCCAACAGGTATTTGCTTGCGAACCCGGCATCAATCGAGGAATTATCACTTGTTACCTTGACCGCAGTTATCTTTTCGGACCGGATTTCAAGTAGCGTTACAATTTTTTCCTGCTCTTTCCCCACCTCCAACTTGTACAGCCTTCCCAGAAATGGGCCGCGCTTATTACCAGACCGCTTTTTGTATATACTCCTGTAGTTCACACCGGTTACCGATACTTCCCTGCCCAACTTTTTATTGATTTTTGTGATTTGATCGGTGGTAAAGTGTACGTGGCGATACTCACTCTTTATCCCACTATGAAAGGTTTTGCTTTCCTTTTTAGTTGCACGTTCCCCTAAAATCCTGCCGTCCTTTTGATCTGCGTGAGAATAAGTCGATCCCTGTAAGAAAAAAACGATTGCGAAAATAACCATTATTGTGAGTTGCTTAAACATGATTTTTCTCCTGTTTTTTAAGGTTAAAAAAGATATTGTACAAGCTATAATAAATTTTGCCACATTGCGCCACCTCCATTCATATTTTATGATTTTAATGATCTACGCTTATAGAGCTAATGATCATGGCCGTGGGATTCATGGCTTGTAGCCTCTTCGCCCTGTTCGTGGTCGTGCCCACCCTCGGATTCCTGGTTTACTTTTTTGAACAATTCCGTCCCGGCCCCATACTTAAAGACCATCTTGCCGCCGAAATCGGCTCCAACGGTTAGAAGTCCCAGCATTAAGGCCAAACAGCCAAGAAAGATAAGATTTTTATGCATTGCAAATACCTCTTTTTTTAAATAGAGATATCCACCCAGGCTCAAAGAGAGAAGGGCTACAACTATCATAAAGTTCCTATGGATAGTCATTGCCTCATGAATTTCCTGATTGTGGGGAATGGTAGAGGCTGCGATAAGCCCGGTGATCACTGCCGCCACAGAGGCAAGAGAACCTAAAATAAGGTTCCACTTTGCGGTAATCAGCATCTCCCGCATATCAAAAAAATAACAGGCAAAGAACAAAACTCCGCCAATCATAAGAAGAGCTATGGGGAAATGGACAAAGAGCGGATGGACATTTGGTACGGCTTGTAGGCCTTCGAGTATGTTCATGGGTATGCTCCTGAAAAAATATTTTTCCTAAACTGTTTTTATGCTGCTCCTGTTACTAAACTCCGTATGAATGTCTTTTTGATTTCATTTCTTGTGGCTTTATCTTTTACTCTTTGGACATCATGGTTACTTTCCTTCAAATTCTGATGAATAGTGTACCGCTTCTCGCCCACGAAAACTACTGAATATAACGAAACATTTAAGAAAAAATTGAGAGAACTTACAGTTGTTTTTTTAAATGATGCCGGAACGATAATCTGTCCCGGCATCTTAAAAACTGATGGAGATCAGTGCTTGTGCTGGTGGTCATGGCCGCCTTCGTGTTCCATCTTACTTTTCTTGATGATCTTCCCCGCCTCACCGGAACCGAGATGCGTGATCTTTTGAACTTTAATAGCGCCGTCTTTAACTTCTCCTTCCACTTGAACAAGATGCGAAAAATGGTTATGGAGTTCTTTTTTGTCCGCTCCTTGGAGTTCGTAAACCTTCTTCCCATCCTTGGTCATAAAGACAATATGTTCCTTCTTGCCGTCCTTGTGGTCCACGGGACAGATCATGGAATAGGCCCCGCATAGATTACCGGTAATGTATCCCTTTAATACTTCTTTAGCTTCAACCTGAGTATTAAAGGATAATACGGCAACTAAAGCAATAATCGGAAAAAAAATCCTTTTCATGTTTTCACCTCCTTTCTGTAAAATATAAGCCTAAAATATATCTGATTTAAGTCACAAGGCTAAGGGGATTAGAATCAGAAAAAGATTTCACCTTGTGGTTCCCGCACACCCCAGCAGACTGTTACTTAAACCACCACTACCGAGTTGTCACAATCGCCATAAGGGCTCTTCACATATTTGTCGGCATTCCAGTCATTTTCCCACCTGGCATCATCAATTAAATAACGGAACTGGTATTCCTTTCCCGGTTCTAGTTTCAGGGAGATGGAGAAATCCCCGTTTTTTAACATTTTCATTGGGTTAGCATGAATACTCCAACTATTAAAATCGCCAACGATATAAACGGTCTTTGCACACAAAACAGCGATTTTAGGCAATCGGAAGGTCACTCTACAAACATTTTTATTTTCTAAATATTCTTTCCCTATCCCAACCCTCGGCTTAGTTCCCTTTGCAAGTGCAGGGTCTTCCATAAGAGGTTTGGTGTCTAAGACCTTTTTAGGAGTACTTCTTATTCTTAATGCAAGGGATTTCCTTTTCTGTTTTTTTGCCATTTTAATTTCCTCTTTATATTTAATAGGTAATGCTAAAACTTTTTTAAAAAAACTTTCAACAAACATTTGAAGGTTTGAAAATTTTCAAGGGATTTAAGTTATATTTCTAATCTAGATCCCGTTTGCCGCTTGAACCTTATTATTAAGTATCTCTTCCACGCTATTTACCAACACTTCTAATGAGAACGGCTTCTCTAAATAGTCGC
Source organism: Nitrospinia bacterium (assembly GCA_029261755.1). Taxonomy (GTDB): domain Bacteria; phylum Nitrospinota; class Nitrospinia; order JACRGO01; family JACRGO01; genus JACRGO01. The sequence goes on along the minus strand of JAJDAS010000147.1, from coordinate 8,585 downwards.
AGGCCCCCATCTTCATAACCTTCACGGCGGTTTCAAAGGAATCACTTGCTGATACGATTATGATTTTTGTTTCTTTTGATATTTCCCTGATCATTTTCAGCAATTGTATGCCGTCCATTTCCGGCATATTAATATCTGAAATGACCATTTGAGGTTTGTAATGCCTGAAAAATTTCAGTCCCTCTTTTCCATCTTCAGCGGTGAGGACATTGTAACCTGCATCAGAGAGCTGATAGCTTACCAGCTCTCTCATCATTTCATCGTCATCTACAAATAAAACCATTGGTTTCATTTTTTCACCTTTTACTTACCGTCTGATCCTTTTTTCCTACGACCTGAATTTAATCGATATGATGCAATCATTAAACTTCACCTTTAATTAATACAAAAACCGTGCCATAACATTCAAATGCACCTAACCTATTGTTTTTAAAGTATTTATTTCTTTATGGGGATGCAAGCCTCTTCTAAAAAAACAATTAGTTGCTTGATAGGGGGCAGCTTGTTGTTTGAAATGCAACAGCATATTGTGCTTGATTGATCAAAAAAAGCATCCGTTTATATCCCGGTGTGGAAAAATAATTTTTGGGTTAACCGCCGGGTCAGGAAAGTCTTTAAACCATATTTTCTTCCTTGGAGAAATCGTATTCCCAAGTTAAAAGAAAATCGCTGTCCTTAAAGGTTTTGAAATACTCTTTTTCTTTTACCTCGGGAAGAGAGGCACACGAAGTAAAAAGAAAAAGTGTCAAGATAGTGAAGATCGCTTGAATGGATTTACGTGGTCCTATTTTTATCTAACTTCCTTTATCTCCGGCTTCGCTCGGGGCAGGACCTTCGGCTTCGTTCATGGGCAGGGTCTCTTTACAGACGCCGGAAGATAGATAGTAAAGGTTGTTCCAACGCCCGACTCGGATTCCGCCTCAATCAATCCGTCATGTTTTTTTACAATGGAATAGGAAGTAGCCAACCCCAGGCCGCTCCCTTTATCTTTAGTGGTAAAATAGGGATCGAATACATTTTGGATATGTTCTCGTGGTATCCCAGGCCCATTATCCTGGATGGATATCTTTACATATCTTCCTTCCGGGAGAGGTATGGCCTGATCCTCCGCTATGGCGCTGTTTTCAGCTCGCACCAGGACCGTACCCCCTTGCGGCATGGCTTGGATACTATTCATCATTAAATTAATGATAACCTGACTCATTTGCCCTTCGTCCACTTCCAAAGGCCATAGGTCCTCAGGGATGGAGAATTCAGGCCGGACATTGGAATTACCCAAGACAAAAAGGACTGAATCTTTTAATAATACCTCTATGGATATTTTTTTCTTTATAAGAGCGGCGCCTTTGGAAAAGTTGAGCAATTGCTCTGATAAAGACTCGGCTTGAACACATGCCTTTTCAATCCTTTCCAACTTTTTATATACGGCCTCACTTGGATTTGTCTTCCTCTTGGCCATGGAAATTTGGCCTAAAGCACCAACCAGAAAATTCTTGAAATCATGGGCGACTCCGCCCGCAAAGATGCCGATGGATTTCAGTCTCTGGGCTTTAATAGCCTCTTCCTCCACTTTTTTCCATTTAGTGATATCCGTAAAAAAAGCGAATGTTCCCGTTACCTCTCCCGACGCGTTCCTTGTGGTTGTGGCGTTTATGATCACATGAACCTCTGAACTGTCCTTGGCCTTTAGAACAGCTTCATAGTTCCGGTAGGGGGTTGTGGGGATTTTTGATAGCTGTTCCTTGATCACCCTTAAGCTATCTTCATGGACAAGCTCAATGGGTTTTTTTTCCATCAGTTCTTCCGGCTCAAAGCCCAGCATTTCACAAAAGGCATCATTCACTTGCACGATTTCCAGTTTCGTGTTTAACGCATTAAATCCTTCACGGGAGGTATTGATGATATTCCTGTATTTCTCTTCACTTTCCCTCAGAGCATCCTCTGCTTGCTTCTGCTTCGTAATATCCTTTTTTACAGCTAAAAAATTAGTGATTTCTCCATTTGTGTTTCTGATGGGACAAATCGTCGCGGACTCCCAAAAGAGTTCACCGTTCTTTTTCTTGTTGTGGAACTCTCCCTGCCATTCCATGCCGGAGGTAATTGTCTCCCATAACATTTTGTATTCTTCCGAAGGTGTATCTTCTGATTTCAATATTCGCGGGTTTTGTTCTATTACTTCTTCAAAGGCATAACCGGAAACCTGCGTGAATTTCGGATTAACATATTCAATATTTCCATCGGTGTCGGTTATGACAATGGACACCGTGCTCTGTTCCACGGCGCGAAAAAATTTATTCAGTCTTTCATTGACCAACGCCAGATCGGTGGTGCGTTCCTCCACCCTTCGTTCCAGTTCGTCATTGGCCTTTTTAAGCGCCTTCTCCGCGCATACGCGCTCGGCAAGGTTCCGAGTCAACGGGCGAAAGAACAGGATGTAAAGGAAGGGTGAAATTACCAATATCAGCAGAGTGGAATCTATTAAGGTCTCCAATAATGGGGAGAACGGCAGTAGGGCATTGATGATAAACATTATCAATGCCTCGGCCAGGAATATGCATAAGGCAAGGATGACTAAGAAATAAACGGGAGATAGTCCGCTTTCCGCGTGTGGTTCTTTTTTTGAAATGGTCTTTAAGTTGTTCATCGTTGTTTTTTTACCTTCGCCCTTACCCCTAATCCCAAACCTTTTCCGTCCGTTAACTAATTTGGGGCATATTAGCCCTATCGGATTTTAGGTCGAACCAGCTTGCCGCCCTTCCATCCTCCGTAATGAATACGACGTGTTCCGCCCCGCTTTCCTGATGCTCGGGAGGACAGATCATGGCATGCTCCCCACATAAATGGCCGGTGATGTATCCCTTGTGGGACTCTGCCGCCAGGACATGGGATTTAAAGGATAATACTGCCATAAAGAAGATAACCGTGATAAGTATCTTTTTCATGAGTTTTGACCTCCTTTCTTTTATAAAAGTATTTAGTGACTATGCCATAACCGATTCTGGCACCTTGAGTCCCTCATCGAAAACCAGATATCGGCGTTTGTGTTCCCGGCTATAGCTGCCTTAATTCCTTCTATGCCGCCTGTTCCTTATTTGGGATCGCATCCCGGGACAATAATTTCATCGTGCCAACAGTTGGACAACCAGGCGCTATAAAGTCCGGCCCTTTTTTAGCCTTTCTTGTTGATTAGCCTCCAGGACATCTAACCTAAGGGGGAGTTCCTGGATAAAGGCTTTGATGTCTTTCAACTGCTTTTCGGTGAAATCAAACCGAGGCATATGGGGCACGAGTTTCCGTTTGTCCATCCCTATCCCTTCCGAAACTGCCCTTCTAAGTTCCTCCAGGGTAAATTTCATTGCCCCGATATCAACAAGGTTTGCGGACTTGACCATGCGGCCTTCATATTCGAAGGGAATCCCGCCTGTTCCGAAAAAATTATGGCAGCGAAGGCACGGCATGGCCCCCGATTCTATCTTCTTTTTGTGTTCCGCTCCTCCGGTAAAAAATTCGTCAGGAAAATCCATGCGGAATTTTACCGTCGCAAGGGAATTCCCTTCTTTGGATACCCCCGTTAAAAAAATTCTCTCCCCATTGGAACTTAAATTTGGGTTATTGGGATTGACTGCGTTACAGTGTCCGCCACCCCCACTGGCGGTCCTGTGTTCTAAAACCGCAAAAACGGCAAAAACCGATATTAAAATAGCAAACAAGCTTTTTTTAAACATACCAAATCTCCTCTTGTTAAAATTCTGAAATCCAAAATGTATCTTGTGACAGCCGCCGGGGTAGGGGGATAGGGACCAGTTAATTTTTTCCCAAATGTTACCCGCAAACCCCAGTGGACTGTCAATTAAACTTTTTAAAATACGATATGCGCCCCTGCCAAGGGTCAATTTATGGAGAAAGTGGTTTCCCCTATACATGGCTATGGGGTGCACATCGCAAAATTTCCCAAAGAGCCATACAAACCCGAATATCAAAATTCGAAACTTAACTTACCCGCCTTTCCTTTAAAATTCCGTTCTTTTCAAAAGTATCTCCTTCGCATGGCTCTCCATATCTTCATATGTCATTTTACCGATTACACTGGCGGCTACTTTTCCATCCCTGTGGATGAAATAACTTACCGGGAGACCAAAAACCCTGTATAGTTTTGATACGCTTCCGGTCTTGTCCAGCAGAATGGGGATATCCACGCCGGTATTTTCCTTGAATTTTTCAATAACCCTGCGGCTTTCCCGGGAATTCACCGCGTAGACCCTGAGCCCTTTCTTCCGGTAGGTCCGGTAAATCTTGTCAATATCCGGCATTTCTTCCCGGCAGGGCGTACACCAACTCGCCCAAAAATTAAGGAAAACCGGATTCCCCTTTAATTCGCTCATGGATACCTTGCCTCCCTCCAAGGACTCAAGGGTAAAATCCGGCGCAGACTCGATTAAGGGTTTTGGTTTTTCTTCGGCAGGGTCAGTATTACCGCAAAGAGCGATAAAAGGGAGGCCGAGCAGGAGAAAAACGAACACCCCAAAATTTTTCTTTTCAATTTTTCTAACTCTTTTTGAATTGTTCATTGGCTATTTCCCTTTCCAGGGTGGCCAACGCCTCCTTTTCATCAAGGTTTACGTCAACCTCGGTTACGCCGTCTATACCGGACAAGGCTTGAGTAATGGTTTTTACACACGATAATAAAATAATTTTTCGTGTGCAATCACCTAAAATTAACCTCCGTGAAAACCCGTTTTATCTGACTTATTATCTGGATTTTTAGGGCGTGAGTGGCCACAGCAGCCGCCTTTACCTCCATGTCTACCGCACACAAAAAACATTAACAAAGCAAAAATTATTAGATAGATTAATGATTCCGACATAGTCACACCTCCTTCCCTTTGTATAGAAAGTTCGGAACGAATGCCGGGATAGCTCTCTTATATGCCGAATACTCTTCCCCAAACTTTTTTTCTATTTCCCGTTCCTCACGCGTTGCCAGTTTATAATACGCATAGGTCAGGATCGGCCACATTGTCAATGTAATGATGGTTGGCCACTGAATCAGCATCCCGATAGTGATAAGAAGAAGACCGGAGTATTGCGGATGCCGCACATAGGAATAAATACCTGTTGTTACAAGTTCTCCCTTAGCTCCATGAATCTGTCTCCAGCCCTTATTTATGATAACTAGTCCGGTTAACGTAAGGCCCCCACCAATGTAACAAATTATTTGTTTGACCCATTCAGGGGCGCCGAATAGCGTACCCAGCAAGTGGCCGTTTAGATGCAGAAAAGGATCCGTTACACCCAGTTTCGTTCCAAAAAGCGAAATGAGAATATAAATCGTCAATGGGAAACCGTACATCTCTGTAAACAAGGCCACGGTAAATGCAGCGAACACCCCGAGTGTTCGCCATTCGTATTTCTTTTTAGGCCGAAGAAATCCCACCGCAAATGCGACAAACAGGATTACATGAAAAAATACTGCTGGCCAAAGACCGTAATCATAAGATTGAGGCATGACTTTCCTCTTTAATCAATGAAATCCGTGGAATCCGTGGTTTTTTTTAATTGAGTCGAGAATTAAAAATAGGTTTAAATTTTCTTAACCGCAAGGCATTGGTAACTACCGAAACCGAACTCAAGGACATGGCCGCTGCGGCAAATATGGGATTGAGTAACGGACCTCCAAAAAGAAAAAGAATACCCGCCGCTATGGGAATACCGATCGAGTTATAAGCAAAGGCCCAAAAAAGATTTTGCTTGATAATGCGGATAGTTCTTTTACTGAGTTGCAAAGCGGTTACCACATCCATCAAATCGCTTTTCATCAACACGATATCAGCCGATTCCATGGCAACGTCCGTGCCGGAACCTATTGCAATACCCACATCCGCCTGTGTCAGGGCAGGGGCGTCATTGACGCCGTCACCTACCATTCCCACTCTTTTACCTCCCGCTTGCAGTTTTTTAATTTCCCTGGCCTTGTCTCCGGGTAGGACTTCGGATAGAACAACGTCTATGCCCACGGTTTTTGCCATGGCCTCCGCCGTGGTTTTATTGTCTCCGGTAATCATGGCTACTTCTATTCCCATATTGTGAAGCAGGATGATGGCGTCGGCGCTGCTTTTCTTAACCACATCCGCCACCGCTATTAGACCTTCCAGCTTGCCGTCCACCGCTAAATACATGGGGGTTTTTCCATGGGAGGCAAGACGCTCCGCCTCTGTCTTGAGGGTAACATCCACCTGTTTTTCTTCCATCAACTTAAGGTTCCCCAGGAGTATCTTCTTGCCTTCCATATCAACCTCTATTCCCCTGCCCGGCAATGCCTGGAAATTGGAAATTTCCGCTAAAGGAAGTTTCCATTTTTCAGCGCCCTGAACGATGGCCTCCCCTAACGGATGTTCCGATGGTTTTTCCGCCGCTGCCGCCCAGCGCAGGATATCGTCATCTTGATATTTCCCCGCTGATATTATGTCCGTCACCTGCGGTGTTCCCTCTGTGATGGTTCCGGTTTTGTCAAATACAATAGTATTTAACTTGTGGGCAATTTCCAGGGATTCTCCTCCCTTGATCAAAACCCCCTGTTCGGCCCCTTTTCCCGTTCCCACCATAATAGCGGTGGGCGTGGCAAGACCCAGGGCGCACGGACAGGCTATAATCAGGACGGATATAAAAATAGTTAACGCAAATGTTGTGGATTGACCTGCCATAAACCATGCGGCCCCGGACAGGACCGCTATGGCCATAACAATGGGAACAAAATAGCCGGAGATGACGTCCGCCAGTTTTGAAATAGGCGCTTTTGAACCCTGGGCGTCCTGTACAAGTTTGATAATTTGAGCCAGGGCAGTGTCTTTACCCACTCGTGTGGCTTCAAAACGGATGGAGCCGTTTTTATTAATAGAGCCCCCTGTAACTTGATCTCCCAGGTTCTTTTCCACCGGAATGCTTTCTCCTGTTAACATGGATTCATCCACGGAAGTCCTGCCTGCTAGTACTTTGCCGTCCACAGGTATCTTTTCTCCCGGTTTGACGAGGATTTCATCGCCTGCTTCAACTTCTTCTATAGGGATAGTAATTTCCCGGCCATCCTTAATTACCAGGGCCGTTTTAGGCTGAAGCCCCATCAGTTTTTTTATGGCTTCGGAAGTCTTGCCTTTACTCATGGATTCCAGGTATTTCCCCAGCAGGATAAGAGCAATAATAACTCCCGCTGTCTCAAAATAGAGGTTTTCCACATATTGAACCTTCCCCAGGGAAATCTGTAATGTGGCGAAAAGACCGTAAATAATTGCGGCCCCCGTGCCAATGGCTATAAGGGAATCCATATTAGGTTGAGCCTTGACAAGTTTGGGAAAACCGATTGTATAAAATTTGTATCCTGCTCCAATAATCGGCATGGTTAATAGGAGTTGCGCAAGAGCAAAATTAAAGGGGTTATGCACCGGAGAAATGAATTGTGGGATGGGCAATCCTGCCATATGCCCCATGGCAATATATAGCAAGGGGATGGAAAGAGTAATGCAGATTACTAACTTTGTTTTAAGAATTCTCGTTTCTCTTTGGCGGGATTCTTTTTCAGCGTCTTCCGTTTCTTTTTGCTCTATATCCATGGGTTCATATCCCGCGTCAATAACGGCCTTTTTAATTTCCGAGAGGCGGGTAACGGATGGATCATAATCAACGGTTGCCTTTTCCGTTGCAAAATTAACCGCAACATGGGACACCCCGTTCAAGGCCCCCACCACCTTTTCAATGGCCGAGGCACAAGATGCGCAAGTCATCCCTGTTATTTGTAATGTTTCTTTTTTATTTCCCATTTTTTTACATGATAAGCCAATATAAATTAGGCACCCATTTCTCCTTTTCCAAAAATCTCTTTCAGGATTACCGGTTTTTCTTTAACAATTTCCGTACAATCTTCGCACCCCTTCTCCCCCGCGTTGAGAGGCAAGAATACTCTTCTATGCATCTGGTCGTTGCTTATCATAACCTCAACACAGCGGCCGTTTTTCGTAAGCTTAATATCAACACTATGCGGGCCGGAAAAAGCATCTTTCAAGCGAAAAACCAAGTCTCGGGTAGCGCACATAAGGGGGCACCTTCTCCAAACAATGTGACGAGCAAACAATTATTTTGATTCTTTTAAATTTTCTTTTAGGGCATTTCAAGCACTTTTTTTATCGCTGAATAGGTGAAGGTAAAATTGCTTTTTCTTTAATATTGCCCAGCTCCTCTTCAATTTCCCTGGTGATATCTATAAGAAGCTCATGGCCTTCCATAGTGTATTTGGTTGTCTTAATCTCCGTAACTTTTCTCAGGGCCGTTATCACGGCGTCTATCCTTTTTGCCTGCTCTTCAATAATTTCTAAAGAGTTTTGGGTATCTTTGTTTGATGCCAGTTTCCGACAATGCCGCGCCTTCCCCCCGATAACCACATTGGCATTCAGCAAGTAATGGGACAAGGTAACCATAAGGGTTTCAAGGGTTTCCAAAGCTACTCTCTTTTTTTCATTTTCATTTTCCGAAAGGATAAGTTCTTCTTTTCTATCAAATAAAATCCAGATGAGGAACCCAATAACACCTCCGAAGAG
>JAJDAS010000146.1 GCA_029261755.1 Nitrospinia bacterium | reverse complement strand
CACGGGTTGAATTGGCCCAACTCTTTAGTTCGAAAATTCAAATAGGATTATTGCCTCACTCCACCTGAAACACACCAAAAAATAAAAACAACCAACTCCTTGCCAAATCCCAGCCAATATTTGTGGGTAAAGATTAGCTTTATTAAGGGGGAATTAGTTGTAGAAATTATTAAAATATTGAGTTTCTGGAAGTGCCCTTATATCTGACCCGGAGGTTTCAATCATGCACAATGGCACCACCATTACCCAATTCATTATTGAGGATCAGCGCCGGATTGAGAAGGCCACCGGGGACTTCACCTCCCTGTTGAACGACATCGTGACGGCCTGCAAGGTGATTTCCAATCTGGTGAATCATGGCGCCCTGGTTGGTGTTCTGGGCGCCGCCGGTACGGAAAATGTTCAGGGTGAAGACCAGAAAAAACTGGATGTCATTAGTAACGAAGTGTTTCTCAAGTCCAACGAGTGGGCAGGCCACTTGGCGGCCATGGCCTCCGAGGAGATGGAAGACATTTACGCCATTCCAAAGCAATACCCCCGTGGTAAGTACCTACTGGTTTTCGATCCACTGGACGGTTCCTCCAACATTGACGTGAACGTCTCCGTGGGTACCATCTTTTCCATTCTGCGCTGTCCGGAGGAATGCAAGTCTCCCACAGCAGCCGACTTCATGCAAGCCGGCACGGAACAGGTGTGTGCGGGGTATGCCTTATATGGTCCGTCGAGCATGATGGTTCTTACCACCGGCAATGGGGTGAACGGTTTTACCCTGGATCAGAACGTCGGTGAGTTCGTTCTTACCCACCCCCATATGACCATACCGGAAGACTGCCAGGAGTTTGCCATCAACGCTTCCAATATGCGTTTTTGGGAAAAACCGTTGAAACGTTATGTGGATGAATGCCTGGCCGGCAAGGAAGGTCCCCGAGAAAAGGATTTCAATATGCGTTGGATTGCCTCCATGGTGGCCGAGGTGCATCGTATTCTTACCCGTGGCGGGGTGTTCATGTACCCGTTGGACAGCAAAATGAAGTCCAAAGGCCTGGGCGGCAAACTACGCTTGATGTATGAGGCCAGTCCCATGTCATTGATCGTTGAACAGGCGGGTGGCATGAGCAGCACTGGACGGGAACGCATTCTTGATATCAAGCCAACGGGGCTGCATCAAAGGGTGCCGGTGATCCTGGGTTCCAGGAATGAGATTTTGCGGATTGATGATTATCACCGATAGAATTGATGATTGATGCTGCTTTCGCCAGTGGCCCTCCGATGACTAACAATTTTTTATGCTGCCACCAATCCTGATAATATAGATAGCATTATTCTATTGAAAAAGGAGGCTCAAAAACCTCCTGAAAAAGTGCTTGGATCGGTGGTCAATCTTCAAAGAATAGTTAGAAATGAGGCCATTGAGTTTTTTTATTCCCTACCCCTTTACTCTTGGATCAAGTTCTTCTGCCATTTGCGTATCTTTTTGCCGTTTTTGTTGTACTTGTTGTACTTGCTTAGGATATAGAAAAGTAGCATTTCGGTCAAATTCCACAAGGGTTTCAATACATATCTCTAACGCGTTAAATATCTTACAATAATTTTTATTATTAGGATCCAACTCAAGAGGAGAAAATATATACCTTATTTCCAATATTTCAGTTCTCTTGGTTTTGAGCGCCATCAAATCTTCAGACAAGATAATCAACTTTTTCGGATCAATACTATAATCCCCTTTATATGAATTCAGAAAAAAATAAGCATGAAGTTTTGCATAACTTTTTACCTTGAAATAAAGGAATTCATTTTCTTGGTATTCTAATAGCGAATCATGTGCCTCACAATATTTTTTAAATTCTTCAAGATGTTTATAGTAATTTGCAAACAAATTTTGTTCTTGAATGAGCGCTATCTGCTCTTTTGTTTGTACAGAACGGTGATTTGAAGCTAAGAGAGCCCAGATAGGAATGATAAGAGCAAGAATGCCGATAGGGACTTTGAAGATATTTAGTAACTGATTTACTCCTTCATATCCTGGCTGATAGGAAAGTTTGTCAGTTGAGAAAATATAACCAGCTACGCCTGCAGCTAATGCTACGACCATCACAAGAGCCAGCCAAAAGATAGGAAGCTTTAATAAGCTTTTCTGGGGATCAAACTCGTTCCACTTACAGGATTGTTTCATTAAGTTTTCCTCTCTTGAGGTTATATTTCTTAGACAATTAGCTCTGTAGTCAACTCAAATAATTTCAACCTGAGAATGCATTTCCCCTGAGCATATTTTATCTTAGAACGACAAATGGCCTTTTTCTAAATTGCATTAAAGCATGTCTTTAAACAATATTATTCCTTTGCAATATTGCAAAGATATTCAGTATTACAAGAAATGTATGCAATATTGTAATAATCATCCCTGCAAAAGTATCCAATATCTTTGAAAATAATTGAAGGGGTATGATTCGCTATTAGAGCAACGTTGCAATTTGATTAAAGCAGCTTACAACAAAACAAAAACTAGTTGCAAAAGAAATCCTTATGGTAGATGGACGAACCAAAGCCTATAAGTTCCCCGAATGGGTTCGTTACCACGACGCTATTTTACATAAGGGGCTGTCGAATCTGTAACATTAGCGGTGACAGAGCGTGGTATTTCTCAAATTGGCTGTGGAAAATCATATGTGGCAATGGTATTCATTTAAGGTTTGCACCTATCGTTTTTTTTATTGACCATTTGGGCCAAATTGTTATCTCCATCTTCCTTCAGCCGATACATTATCGCAAAAGCCTTGCCTTCGCTTCCATCTGGCTGAGTGTGGACTTTGCCCAATACCTGTGTCAAAATATCGGACATGACCAGTAAGTAGCCGAACCTTCCCCGGCACTCAACAACCTAACAGATAATGGACGGTACGAATGAAGTTCGAGTGGGATCCCAAGAAGGAAAGCTCAAATTTACGAAAACATAAAGTTTCCTTTGAGGAAGCTTCAACTGCACTGAGTGACCCTATGTCTGTAACAGGTGCTGACCCGGATCACTCAATTGGTGAATACAGATATGTTACCTTTGGCATTTCAAAGTTTGGTCGTTTATTGGTAGTTGCTCATACCGAGCAAGATGAGACGATTAGGATTATAAGCGCTCGCACGGTGAGCAAAAGGGAAAGGAAAATTTATGAAGAAGGGTAAAGAGACAGAGAATGACGAGTTACGTGCCGAGTACAAACGTTCAGACTTTCCTGAAGGTTTGATACGCGGAAAGTATGCAAAACGTATAAGTGAGTCCTCAAACATTGTTGCACTAAAGCCGGAAGTATCTGAAGTTTTCCCCAATGAAGAAGCGGTTAATACAGCACTTCTCTCACTCATCAAACTCGCACAGAAAACCACAGGACTAACAAAGCGACCAGCCAGACGTCCTAAAAAACTGCACGCCAGTTAATCTTTTCATTTATGCGATAAATTATGATTGATGAACTGTTTAATGAAATTTTAGAACCCATGCCAAGAGCCCTATCAATCCACCGAAAAAACCTCCCCAAACAACCAGCCAGCCAAGGTGTTCCCGGATCATTTTCTGGATGATTTCCTTCACGATCTGAGGGGTGAGTTCGTCCAACCTTCCTTGTACTATCACGCTTACCTTTTCGTGCATCTCATCGGTGCGGGTGGATTGGGTAAACTTCGTGTGCAAAATTTCCTGAAAAGGTCCGCTGTGGGTCACTTTTGTCAGGGCGATTTTCATTTTTTCTTCAAAGGGTTTTTGTAGGGGAACCAAGGCTTCCTGGCCGCCGATCATGGACAACATACCCGCAAAGGGCGATTCCATAATGGCCTCCACCAGGGCTTCATAAGATGGGCTTAAGTCAGTTTCTTCAATGATGTCATCAAAATAAAAATGAGGGCCCTCCCCTTTCGTTGCCGTGCTCTGGTAAAACCTCTCCACATTTTCCTTGGAAAAAAACTGCTCCATCACCAGATGACGTATTCCCTTTTTGAAATCCTCAAAACGGGCGGGAATAACTCCGGAACCATATAATCCCGGCACCTTTTCAAAAAGCATATGGATAGCCAGCCAGTTGGTTATGGCCCCGGAAAGGGCAAAAAGGCCCACACTTAAAACCATTGGTTGCGAGCTTAGGATTCCGGCAGCGGTCAAGCTGGCAGCAGCAATATTGGTTGTTAAGCTTTTGTTTAAGATTTTTGAATTACTGTCAACAGTTTCAACAGCTTCCATGCGAACTCCTATAAACGAGGGACGAAAAAACCTTGAACCCTGTAAAACCGTGCCCGTTATCCGTGACCGCGAACTCGGAACCCGGAACTCGGAACCGTTTTCCTAATAGATATCCAGATATTCGGTAAGCTCCCAATCCGTTACGGCGGTTCGGAATTTATCCCACTCCATTTCCTTGTTGGCAATATATTTTTCAAAAATATGATCGCCCAGGGTCTCCTTGGCAATGGGATTTACCTTCAATTCTTCCAGGGCCTCTTTTAGAGAAGCAGGCATGTTGATAATGCCAGCGTCAACTTTTTCCGCATCGGTCATGGAAAAAATGTTGGAGTCAATGGAAGGAGGCGGAGTGAGTTGGTTCTTGACGCCGTCCAGGCCTGAATTCAACATCATGGCGAAGGCTAGGTAGGGGTTGCATGTTGGGTCCGGGCAGCGGATCTCTACCCTGGTGCTGACGCCCCTGGAGGCCGGTATCCTGATGAGGGCGCTCCGATTGGAGGCGGACCATGCGAGATATACCGGGGCTTCGTATCCGGGAACCAACCGCTTGTAAGAATTTACCAATGGATTGGTAACAGCGGCAAAACCTCGGGCGTTCTTAATGGCTCCGGCAAGATATTGGTAGGCAACCTTGGAAAGCAGCAAGGGATCGCTCTCATCCACAAATGCATTGCTGCCATCGAGATTGAAGAGGGACTGGTTCGTATGCATACCGGATCCGTTGATGCCAAAGATGGGTTTTGGCATAAAGGTGGCATGGAGGTTGTGTTGTTTTGCGATGGTCTTTACCACCCATTTGAAGGTGATGGTGTTGTCGGCAGATTCCAGGGCGTCGGCATACTTAAAATTTACCTCGTGCTGGCCGTTTGCCACTTCATGGTGAGACGCTTCCACCTCAAATCCCATAGCTACCAGAGTATCAATGATTTCACGTCGGCAGTTGATGCCGGAGTCTTCCGGGTCCACACTGAAATAGCCCGCCTTGTCGTGTGTCTTGGTGGTGCTGTCACCATTTCCATCACGCTCAAAAAGGAAAAACTCCGCCTCGGTCCCCACGTTCATGGTATACCCCAGCTCCTTCGCTTCATCCAGGACTCTTTTCAGGTTTCCCCTGGGGCACCCTTCAAAGGGGGTTTCATCGGCCTTGTATACATTGCAGATGATTCTGGCGGTGGCAATTCCATCCTTATTTCTCCAGGGCATAACACAGAAGGTGTTGTAGTCCGGTTTCAGGTACATATCGGATTCATGGATACGGACAAAACCGTCAATAGAGGAGCCGTCAAACATAATTTTGCCGTCCAGGGCCTTTTCTATTTGACTATGGGGAACGGCGACATTTTTCATGAATCCGTTAATATCACAAAACTGTAAACGGAAAAAATGAACATTCTCCTTCTCAATGATTTTTTTTATTTCTTCTTTTGTCATTTGCAGCTCCTCCTATAGTTTGAGTAATAATGTCGACTTGCCATGGGCGGCTAAAAAGAAATTCTGTTTGATTCTGTGAAGTTCTGTGGCTAATTATTATAAGATTAAAAAACTAAAACCCAAAACCGGTTAGCTTGGCGTTGAGTCTTTCTTTATCGTACATGGTTTCCACGTGAACGGATTTGGTTCCCGTGCTCACCTCCTCCAGGGAAGTGTGCGTAATTTGGCCATCTCTGTAACTGATCATCCTACCGGAAATATTTTTCTCGATTAATTCAACGGCGGCTATTCCAAACTGCCTTCCCTTTTCCACATCATAAGCCACGGGTATATGTCCTCTTTGCAAGTAGCCCAGGCTGGTGCACCTGATTTTTTGAGACGTGATTTTTTCCAGGTCGGTTTTTATTCTTTCGCCGATCCCGCCTAATTTTTCATGTCCGAATTCATCCTTCTTATTACCGGCAACCAAGCCGCCATAATCCGCAATTTTGGTTCCCTCGGATACAACAACGATGTCATATTTGCTACCCTTGGATTTTCTTCTGTCCAAAATTTGGGCCATTTTTTCTATGCTGGGGTTGAACTCGGGAATCAATATCATGTCCGCCGAGGCAACCACGCCACCCGTATAGGCCAACAACCCGGAGTGCCTTCCCATGGTCTCCATGATCGTTGTTTGGTCATGAGACTTCGCCGTCCCGTGCAAGGTTAAGACGGAATTTCTGATAACCCCCACTGCAGTCCTGAATCCCAAGGAATAATCCGTTCCCAGCAAATCGCCGTCAATGGTCTTTGGAATGCCCACGACTCCTATTCCCAACTTAGCCGCCTTATTGGCGGCGCCAAGGGTATCCTCTCCGCCCAGGGCGATAAGATAGTCGATTCCAAGCGCCTCCACACTCTCCAAGAGCTGTTTGGATCTGTCGTTATCCTCCTTGAAGGGATTCACCCTGGAGCTTCCCAGGTTGGTCCCCGGATGCTCGTCCCATTTGCTCACATCTTTTTCCGACAAAGGCGCTATCATGAGATTGGCGCTTGTGACTAAATCCCTCCAGGTAAATTCATGAACCCCTTTTTTTATGAGCTGTTGGGCCGCACCCTCCAGTCTTTCCTGTATAAGGTTATACAAATCGTCATGCTGGAGATCGCCTGCTTGAAGCATCCCATTCCATCCATCCACAATTCCATAAACTTCGTAATTCAGGGAGATGGCTTTCTTCACGGCCCATTTAATGGCGGGATTCAACCCCGGGGCGTCTCCTCCTCC
>JAJDAS010000145.1 GCA_029261755.1 Nitrospinia bacterium | reverse complement strand
TTGCTGAAGGATGTTCAACATTTCATCCACGGTGGAGATCAATTTTGCCGATGCGCTATAGGCTTGTTGAAACTTGATGATATTCACCATCTCTTCATCTATGGAAACGCCGGAGATACTTTCCCGTTGGTTATTAAGTTGATTGTAGATGGCGTCCTGCTGCACCTCACCCTGGTTGGATTTCATGCTTTCTATTCCGACGTCACTCACCAACGACGCATAATACTCCTGAAAAGTTACGGTTCCCGACCCTGCGAGGAGTGTGTTGGCGGAATAAGTAAGGCTGCTTTGAAGATCCGCTATAGCTGTGGCGTTTGTTCCGTCTCCCGACGCCAGGCTTTGACCGGCGGCAATTCTGTTCGGGTTGCTTTGTAGAACGGAATTCACTCCCATGCTGATGGCCGCGTTTTCCGAAGAGCTGAAGGTAAAGCTATCTCCGGCTGAAGCCGTCCCGGAGAGAGTGATTTGCATCCCATTGCCCAAATCCACTGAATTTCCCGATGAAAAGGTGAAGGTCCCGGAAGTAAACCCGGTGTTCACGTTGAAAAGGGAAAAACTCCCGGCTCCGGTGATATCCGCCCGGTAATCATCTGTAGAGGCAAACCCTTGCTGGGTTACCGATCCGGTGATAGAGCCTGTGCCGGTGTTGTCTACATTGGCTCTAGCCGTCACATCAAGAGGATTGAAAAAGTTAATACCTGCGGTTTGATCCAATCCGTATCCCGACGTATGGAGTCGGTTGACCTCTCGGATGATTCCGGCGGCAAGCTTGTCCAACCTTTTTTGATAATCCGGAATAACGGTATCCCGAAGGTTGATATAAGCGTGAAAAGTGCCTGAGTTGATTTCCTGAGTGATGTTTGTAAGGTTTCCCTGTCCATCGTTGATATTAATATCTACCAAACCGTAATTATTTCCATTGCTGGTGGTCTCCAAATCGAAGGAGGTTTGCCCGAGAACCAAATGTTTTCCACCTTTGGTGGTAACCATGAACTGGTTGCTCCCGGTATCCTCGTAGACCGAGATATCCATCATCCCCGCAAGTTTTTTTACTTCCACATCCCGCTTGTCCCTCAGATCGTTAGCGAAAATATTGCCCCTTTCCACTTCGTGGATCTGTTTGTTCAGGGTCGCGATCTGTGAAGTCAGAACGTTCGCCTCGGAGACATTTTGTAGGATCTGGTTTTCCGTATTGGCTTTGGTGTTTGCTAAATCGCCAGCCAGTCTTTGGGTTGTATCGGTCATGAGAGCTGCGTTGCTGAGCACTGCAGATCTTTCCACCAGGCTCTGGGCGTTGACGGAGAGGTCCTGGAAGGAGTTGAAAAAACGGCTGATGTTTCCCACAAGGCCCTGATTTTCCGACTCATTGAAGACGGTCTCCAGGTTGGAGAGGGTGCTCTGGCTGGTATTGTAAAAAGATTGCTGGGATACCGTGTCGTTGATTTGGGAAGTGATAAAACTATCGGCGCTCCTTTTCACTTGCGTAATTTGAACGCCGGTCCCCAACAACGCCCTTCCAATCTGGACTGGAGAAGTGGCTTCCATATCGATAAGCTGGCGTGAGTACCCGGGTGTATTTACATTAGCAAGATTTTGCCCCGTTACCTCTATCCCGGACTGTTGGGTGAGAATGGAAACTCTTGCCGTATTGAGAACGCCGAATATATTTGTCATGGTTTATACCCGTGAGTTGAAGACCCGACCCTGGCCGGTTGAGTAGTCCCTGGCTTTCCCATTGGATGCATATTCCTGCTGCATTCCGGTTAGATGCTGGAAAAAATTACTGGTTTGGGTCAAGGAGGCGGAACATGCGGCGATCATATTTTTATTCCTCTGGCCCATTGCCGATACCAGGTCAATGTTTTCTTTCAGCCGATCACGCAACTCCGATAATTTTTCCGCATGGGGTTCTTCCAGCAATTGAGAAAGTTTTAAGAGAGTTAATTCTGCCGGGTGGAGGTCAAATTTTGCCGAAAACCAGGCAATTATTTCTTTCCGTTTTTCCTCGTTTCTCTCCAGGTCTCTCACCAGGGCATTCTTTTTTTTCACGGAATCAAGAATATCTTGCAGCGAATTCTTCAAGATGGCTTCTTTCTCATCGTCCAAAAGACTCAAGAACTCCTTGTAAGAGTCGATTTTTTCAGACAAATTCGCAAATAGATTTTTAATAGCTTGTTCCATTGTTCTTCACACGAAAAAAAAGACGGCCTTAACTCTTTATCGGCCAAAAACCGGAGAATCATGAGATTTCCCATCTCTACTTATTTATCTATTTCAATTTTCGTGCCACTTCGAGTAAATTGCTTGTAAATCATTTCAGCGATGCCCATACCTTGGCCCATGCTGCCGCTTTTTGCCAACTCTTCGTCGAGCATGGATTGATAGATATCTTGCGCCGGACTTTGTAACATATCATATTTGGGCGTGGCTTTCCTCATGTTTTGCAGCATGATGTTGAGAAAAAGGGATTCAAATTCCTTTGCAGCGTCCATCAATTTCTTATTTTCTGCCGGATTGTTTTTCATATTGGCCGCCGCATTCTTTACCTGTTCCACGGCGGCGCCGGATTGGAAGGCACTGTAGGGGATGTTTGACATTGAGGGGATGGTAGACATGGGTCTTCCTCCTGAGTGAGAGGTTTTAAAAGATTGAACGTCGAACATTCAACATCCAACTCTGAACGTCGAAAAAGGTAGGTTTTTTTATAAAAGACAAAAAAATTGAATGAATTGTATTCAATTTTTACCGCAAATCTGAAATCTGAAATCAAAAACCTAAAATAGTTTCCTACCTTCTTCGATGTTCAATGTGTTGGATGTTGGATGTTCGACGTTAAAGGTTTTTACAGAATAACCAGTTCCGCTTGCAAGGCGCCGGCGGCTTTGATGGCCTGAAGGATTGCGATGAGATCCCTGGGTTTCACCCCTATGGAGTTCAATCCGGTAATCACTTCACCGATATTCACCCCTTGAGGCAGAACCAACAGCCGGTCCTCACCTTCCTTCCCGGTGACCCTGGTGCGGGACACAATGGCTGTGCTTCCTCCCGATAGGGGCGGCGGTTGTGATACCACTTCCTCCTCGATGACTTGAATAACCAGGTTCCCGTGGGAAACCGCCACAGTGGAGATCCTCACATCGGCCCCCA
>JAJDAS010000144.1 GCA_029261755.1 Nitrospinia bacterium | reverse complement strand
ATGCAATAAAAATAAGAGAGTTGCAAAGAGAAAACACTACTCTTAAACAGAGTTTTTTGTCAGGTAAATTTAAAACCCCAATTGCCTTTGAAAAAAATGTGACGGGAAATCAAAAAATGTTGTCAACATTGCAATATGCTGAGACCATATCTAATTCTCCCTTGCCAATAGTTATTACTGGGGAAACCGGTGTTGGGAAAGAGCTTGTAGCCGAAGCTATCCATAAAGCAAGTGGAAGAAAGGGAGATTTTGTTACAGAAAATGTGGCAGGTCTCGACGACCATTTTTTTTCCGATACTCTTTTTGGACATTTAAGGGGAGCATTTACCGGGGCGGATCAAGTTAGAGATGGATTGATAAAAAAGGCCGTCAGAGGTACCTTACTAATTGATGAAATTGAAGATTTATCCAAACAATCGCAACTAAAATTGTTGCGGGTTATACAAGAGAGAGTATTTTATCCTCTTGGAGCAGATTTACCGCAGAAAACGGACGCACGGATACTTTTGGCAACAAACCAGAACTTACGGAAATTAGTGGATGCAGGTAAGTTCAGAAGAGATCTTTATTACAGACTCTCTGCGCATCAAATTGAAATTCCTCCACTACGAGAGAGAATGGACGATTTACCTGTTCTCATAAATCATTTTCTTGAAAAGGCTGCTAAATTATTTGATAAAAAAAAGCCAGCAACATCCCCTGAACTTGTCTCGCTTCTCTCGACTTTTTCTTTCCCGGGAAATATTCGGCAGTTGGAAGGTTTTATTAATGATGCCGTAAGTCAGCATAAAAAAGGAATTCTTTCTTTAGCTACTTTTAAAAAAGCTGTCGAAATAGAAAATAGAAGCATCGTAGGCAAGAATACGCTGCCTGAAGGTGATTCTAAAGAATCGCAACCGTTTCCAAGAAACAAGGGCGCTATTTTTAGCCCTGACCTTCCGACCCCTCGTGATTTGCTCCATGATTTATATACTGAAGCAATGAAACGATCCAATTATAACCAATCCAGAGCAGCCGATTTAATTGGTATTCCTCGGTCAACCTTTCAACATCACTGGCAAAAAATAGAACAAAAAAAGAACGAAAACCTACCTCAACAGGAAGTGGAACTATGAAACCGGGGGGAAGATAGAAGATTATAAATGGAGCAATCCCCATGACATTTTAGAAGATTAAGCTGTCTTTTTAACTACATTGAGAAAGGTGCGCCTATTAAAAGCTTGCAGAAAAAACATAGCAAGCTCTGCGTTTGTGCGAGTATAAAGATTTTGTTTTTGTTTTAATCTTTTCTCTGTGTCCTTTGCGAACTGCGTTAAATTTCTTTTGATGATCAGGAAGAAAATGAGCAAACCCACAGTATTCATAAGCTACAGCCATAAAGATGAGGTCTGGAAGGATGCCCTCAAGCCGCATCTCAAGATGTTGGAACAGGTGGGGTATATCGTTTTGTGGGATGATAGGAAGATCGATACAGGCGGTGAATGGGAAAAAGAAATACGAGCGCATATGAAAAAAGCCGCCGTGGTTGTCTGCCTGATTTCGGCAAATTACCTTGCCTCGGATTTTGTCACCAAGGAAGAAGTACCCTTCCTTTTGGAGCGAAAAGAAAAAGAGGGCATGCCCATCTTACCCATTTTAATCAAACCCTGTGCCTGGAAAGCGGTTCCATGGCTGAAAAAGCTTCAAATGAGGCCCACGGACAACCAATCCTTGGCCATTCATTTTAAAGATAAAGAAGATGAGATTTTTACCCAAGTTGCGGAACAAATTTACGAAATAATTACCGATCCCGATTACACCCCACCTCCCCCTTCCAAATCCAAATGGGATGCTATTCCCCAAGATCGAATTTCCATCCACCGCCTGCCAGAAACCGGAGCGGCCCTATTCGGCAGGAACAAGGAGTTGGAACTACTGGACCAGGCATGGGAGTCCGAAACCACCAACGTGGTGAGTCTGGTGGCATGGGGCGGAGTGGGCAAGTCCACCCTGGTGAAAAAATGGGTGGAAGGGATGGCAGTGGACAACTATCGTGGCGCTACCCGTGTCTTCGCCTGGTCCTTCTACAGTCAGGGAACCGGAGAACGGATCACCTCCGCCGACCTCTTCATCACCGAGGCCCTGGAGTTTTTCGGTGATCTTGATCCCAAGTCCGGGTCCGCCTGGGAGAAAGGGGAGCGTCTGGCAGCCCTCATTAATGAGGAAAAGACCCTCCTGATTCTGGACGGACTGGAACCGTTGCAGGAGGGAATGCATGTGGATAAAGGCAGGATCAAGGACCCGGCGCTTAGCGTCCTGCTGAAAGAGTTGGCTCGCGAAAACCGGGGTCTCTGCCTCATCTCTACCAGAGAAGAGGTGGCTGACCTGAAGGATTTCCCCGAAACCGCCATGGAAAGAAGCCTGGAACAGATCTCCCCCGAGGCCGGACGCGCCCTCCTGCGAGTAGAGCGTGCCTGTGGAACCGATGCGGAACTGGAGGAAGCTTCCCGTGACTTTGGCAATCACGCCCTGGCCGTGAATCTCCTGGCCGCTTATCTCCACGGCATTCCCGGACACTCCATAACTTACGCCTCCGAAATTCCTGACCTGGACATCCCGGAAGAAAAAGGCAAACACTCCCGCCGCGTCATGGAGGCATTTTGGGAAAGGTTCGGCCAGGGACCGGAACGCGAACTCCTCTTGATTCTGGGTCTCTTCGACCGTCCCGCAGAGGGGAAGGCAGTGAAGACCTTCCGAACCGGACATGCCATTCCCGGTCTCACGGACCAGTTGCAAAAACTCTCGGAACCGGACTGGAACCACACGCTGGAAACTCTCCGCAAAACAAAGTTGCTGGCGCAAAAGAGCGAGCACAGGCCGGACACCCTGGACAGCCACCCCCTGGTTCGGGAGCATTTCGGGGAGAAGTTTCAAAGAGAGAATACCGATGGTTGGAAAGAAGCCCATGGCAGGCTCTACGAATATTACAAAGGAGAGGCCAAGGAATTGCCCGATACCCTGGAGGAGATGGCACCCCTTTATCTGGCCGTGGGCCATGGATGTAAGACGGGGAGGCAGCAGGATGCCTTTGATGAGGTTTATTGGGAACGGATTGCAAGAAGAGGTAAATATTTCAGTGTAAGGAAACTAGGGGCCTTTGGGTCCGACCTAGCGGTCCTGGCTGGTTTCTTAGATACAACCTGGATCAGCCCTGGGGCCGGGCTTTCCGAAAACAACAAAGCCTTGGTCCTGAATTTAACTGGCTCCTTTCTCCGCTCTCTGGGGCGTCTGGAAGAAGCGGTCCAGCCCATGGAGGCGGGCATGGAGACCTATATTTCCCATGCAAGCTGGCAATTTGCCGCTATTGCCGCTGGCAATCTTAGTGAACTCTTTCTGGATATGGGGGAAGTACCTCAGGCCGTGGAATACGGGCAAAAGTGTATGGAGCTGGCCGACCAAAGCGGCAACGCCATTCAGGAAATGGCGAGAAGATCAACACTGGCCGACGCCCTCTATCAGGCGGGGAAATTTCAGGAAGCGGAAGACTTTTTTAACGAGGCGGAGGAAATCCAAAAAAAGGTTCAGCCTGAATACCCCCTCCTCTATTCCCTAAGTATGCGCGCATAAATAAACTGAACAAATCAGAGTGTTTTTCTTGGTGAAATTGTATAATTCCATTCTCCGTAAAAATCATCTCTCGCCAAATTTAAACCTGCTAATTCTTTATCTGAAATTTTTATTCCAGTCTCA
>JAJDAS010000143.1 GCA_029261755.1 Nitrospinia bacterium | reverse complement strand
ATTCCAGCTTAACGTCCAGCCGGATATTATCCCCACCAAGAAACCTGATTGGGGCACCCTTGTTGCTTTGCTGTCGATTATGTTGATCCTTGCGGCGGCATGGCGATACACTTACTCTCACCCCATAATTCCGTTATCAATCCTTTGGTTTTTTATCGCTTTACTCCCCACATCCAGTTTCCTCCCGCTTTTCGATTTGGCTTCTGAACATCGAACTTATATCGCCTCGCCCGGACTCTCCATGCTTTGCGGTTTTTTTCTTACCTGGCTAGCTGCGAAACAAAGTTTTTATCCGTTGTTGACGCTGAAAAGGACCTTGCCGCTAATGGTTTTTCTCTTTTTTGCAGTGATGGCGATGCATAGAAACGTAGCGTGGCAGACGGAAATCGGGCTATGGGCGGACGCGGCCCGCAAATCTCCACGTTCGCCCCGATGCCACCATAATCTTGGCTTAGCATATGCCCGCCAGGAGCTCTTCACCAAAGCTATTCTGGAATACACCAAGGCCCTGAGATTGGGACCTGACGCCACAGATACCCACCACAACCTGGCCATGGCTTATAAGAGTTTGAACCTTATCCATAAAGCCATTAAAAGTTATAAAACCGTAATTGCCTTGAATCCCAGGATGGTGGCGCCCTACTTCAGTCTGGGGATTCTCTTCCAGAATCAGGGGAAAGATAATCGGGCTGCCGAGTTCTATAAAAAGGTGATTTCCATGCAGGAGCAGCATCCGGGCGCTTACAACAATCTTGGGCAGATTTATTTGACACAAAACCGGCTTCCAGAGGCGAAGGCCTGCTTTGAAAGGGCTTTGGTCATCAAACCATTTCACTGGGATTCACTGAATAATCTCGGGTCCTTGTACCTGAAAGAGGGGGATCTGAAAAAGGCGGAGTTTTACTACCAAGAGGCGTTGTCCCGTAATCCGTTTGTGCCGGAAATCCGGCTGAACCTCAGTTCCCTTTACCGTGCACAAGGCCGGCTTGAGGAATCGGAACAGCAGTATAAGGAGGCGGTACGCCTAAACCCTGAGATTCAGACGGCATATCCGCGATAGAAAAGGTATTATAGAGCATTAACATAGTTTTTGGTTTATATTATAAAGAGGAAGAGAAAAGGGTTTGTCCTGAAGGAAGACTTTTTTGACTTAAAAATCCGATTTTGCTAATCTTTAGGCGATTTCGTGGACCGATTATGAATAATGAAATCACTCCAATTTCTTTCCATTTTCACTGCGTATTTTTGCCTTTTCTTTTAGCCTTTCTCTGTGTTCTGGTTAAATTTCTCATTTATTAAAAATGAAAAAAGAAGAAGTGCTGGAATTAATCAAAAACGGTGAAAATTCCCGGGTGGAATTCAAGGATGAGCGGATCAAGCCCGGAGACTTGGCCAAAGAGATTGTGGCCTTCGCCAATTCGGAAGGGGGAACCATTCTCATTGGTGTGGATGACCAGTCCAACATTGTTGGCTTCGAAAGAAAGGACATGGAAGAATGGGTCATTAATATTTGCAGAAATAATTGCCAGCCCTCCCTGGTTCCCTTATTCGAAACCGTGTCGTTTGATGAGAAAACGGTGGCCGTGGTAACCGTTCCCAAAAGGGAAGGAATTGTCCATCGCACACCGGACGGACATTACTATATTCGTGTCGGTTCCACCGTAAGGGACGCCAGCCCGGAAGAACTGGCCAGGCTTTTTCAATTCGGTGGCTATGTCCACCATGATGTTTCCCCCGTTTACAACACCTCCCTCTCGGATCTGGACCAGGAGAGGTTGAAAACCTATTTTTCCCAACGGCTGGGCCTTGATTGGGAACGGGTTATGGAGTCGCCGGAGGATTTACTAAGGAATATCAGGGCCATGGTGGAGATGGAGGGGAAATCGTATCTTACCGTGGCTGGCTTGCTGGTGTTCGGCCATCACCCGGAAAGACACCTTCCCCAGGCTGGAATTACGGCGGTAAAGTTCCGGGGAAGGGAGATGGATTATGAAGTAAAGGATAAAATGGAAATTTCCGGCCCGTTGGTGAATCGTTTTAGTCCGCAAGGCGAAGTGGCCTCGGAGGGCGTGATCGAAGAAGCCATCCGTTTTGTCCGAAACAATACCCCCACGTCCTCCAAAATGGAAGGACCGAGAAGAGTGGAGTTACCTTGTTACCCTCCCGACTCCATTCGCGAGGCCATTGTGAATGCCGTGGCCCACAGGAATTACGCTATCACCGGTTCCAGGATCAGGCTCCTGATTTTCTCCGACCGGATTGAAATCCGCAGCCCCGGAAGCCTCCCCAACACCGTCACCTTGGAAAATATCAAGAGAACGGCCCATTACACCAGAAACCCGGAACTTTACAAACTCCTGGCTCAGCACGGGTATGCAGAGGACATCGGGTTGGGCATACCACAAAAGATTATTAGGAAAATGATAGAGCATACAGGAAGGGAGCCCGGCCTGGAGGAGAATGGGGAAGAATTTGTCCTTACCCTCTTTGCCGGAGAAAAGGATGGATGACCTCCGCTGGTGGGCAAACCTGAAGGAGGGTGGAGAATATCTATTTTCCTACCTCTTTATCGACCGCGTGGGAAGCACCAAAGATTTGGAAAACCATACCAGGGAAGAGGCGGCTGAACGGGCCGCCTTTTTTCATCAGGTCGTTGAAGACAAGGCGGCCTCCTTCAACGGAATATGCCTGGAATGGCATGGTGACGGAACCACGGCCTTTTTTTACACGGAAAAGCCCGATTCCCTGGTGGAGCGATCCAGAATTCTCTCTAAAAAGGCCGTTGATTGCGCCTTGGCCATTACATCGGAATTGGTAGGCCGGAATGAAATCAAGGCATACATGTCTATCCACCTGGGCCTTGCTCCTTTTCAAAAGAAGTTGGGAAAGATGAAGGCCCCGGAATTGGATGTGGGAGGCCACATGCTGGGAGCCTGTCCCCAAGCAGGCATTCTCATCCATCAAGATGCCTTCCAGGCCCTGCCCGATCAACGACAAAAACAGTTCCGCTACCTTGGAACCACCAAACGAGATAGCGCACCGGTCTTTGTCTATCCGAAACAACGGGAAGTCGGAGAAAAAAAACGAAAGGATTTTCTTTCTCCTGAATCCGACCATTACGAATCCAAAAAAAAATACCTGGATTATCTGGGAGAAAGATACGGGAAATTGGTTCCCAGGGGACTCCGGCAGGAGAGGCTGGTCTCCGTGGACCTCTTTCATATTTTTACTCCTTTGAAAGTGCGGCGTAAGGAAGAAAGATGGACCCCTCTCGCGGAGAGTTTTTTTCCCGAGGCCATCGACTTGGATTTATCTTCAGTTCAAAAAGAATTAGCACCCTTTCCCGTTGATCAAAAGGCGGGAAGAGTAAATCGTAATCTTTTCCCCGTTGAAAAGACCTCTCCTCCCCTGGCAATCAAGGATGTATTGGCAAGGGAGAAACATTCCGTTATTTTAGGCGCTCCCGGTTCCGGGAAAAGCACCCTCCTCTCCTGGCTGGCCCTTTCCTGCGCGAAAGGAAGGATCAGCGCCGAGGAACGGCTCGGCTTGCAAGAAGAGCTGCTTCCCGTCCCCGTCTCCGTGGGACACCTGGCCCATATCTGGGCGACCCACAAAAAAAACATGGGATTGCTGGAAGCAGTGGTGGAATATTACAAGGTCCTGGGGCTGGATATCTCTTCTTTTATCCATGAGGAAATACAAAAGAGAAAGGCACTCTTTCTCCTGGACGGTATGGATGAAATCCAGCAAGACCTGGACAGACGCGAGGTAGCCCGATGGATTGAGTCATTCCTCCAGGCCAATTGCTCCTGCCGGTGCGTGGTTACCAGCCGGATTATCGGGTTCCCCGGACTTTCCATCCCCGGCGGAAATGAGTACACCATAGAGGAACTCACCTTTAAGGAAGCCAAACCCCTGGTGGGAAAATGGATGGTGGCCTTGGCCCAAGCCCAACGCGGAAAAAGCGAAACGGCGGAAAGAATGGGGGTGGAGGAGGCCGAAAAACTCACGAAACTCCTGGAGTCCACTCCCCAACTTGCGCCCTTCATCGCCAATCCCTTTCTCCTTACCCTCACGGTGCTGGTCCACAAACTGGAGGCCCGGCTTCCGAATTATAGGATTCAGTTGTTCGAAAGGATGATTCAGACCCTGGTGGAAACGTGGCATCAGGCCAGGGGCCTGAGCATCATCCAGCCGGAGGGCCAACGCATGGATTTTCGCGCCGAAGCCATTCCCGTATTTGCTCCATTAGCCCTTTGGATGCATGAAAATTATCCGGCCGGCACTGTTCCCGAAAGGGAGTTAATCGATTTCCTTAGCAACAAGTTGAAAGAACAGAATGTTCATTCTGAGGATGCGCAAAAGGGAATAAAGGAATTCTTAAAAAAGGTTAAAGACCAAGCCGGTCTGTTGGAGGAAAAGGGACGGGGAGTCTGGGGCTTTTCCCACCTGGCCTTTGAGGAATACCTCTGCGCCGTGGAGTTGGTTAGGGAGGACCTGTATAACGAATATCTGGATCAATACCGGTACCATTCCCGCTGGGAAGAGGTATTGGTTCTGGTTGCCTCGGAGCTGGGGATCACCCAGGCCAGCTCCAAAAAGGTCTCCCGCTATATTGAAAATATTTGGAAGGGGACCGGGGACGAGATCCATGAGGAGATGTTGAAGAGACATGTCCTTTTGGCGGGGCGGTGCGTGGGTAATACGGCTAATGTGGAAAAGAAGCTGGTGGAAGAGATTACGGACCGGCTTATAACATTCCATTTCCGATTTTCATTTGGTAGCTTAGAAAATCGAGTGGAGAAAACCCTGAAAGATATGCTCTCTATTCCGATTGTAATGGAGAAGGTAAAAAGTAATTTTTGGTCGCTAAGGAAAAATAGAGATAAACTTAACCATCGCATAGCACTATATGCTGTTGTTTCATTAGAGATAGCCGAGGATTGGGTTATGAAAACCATTGAGGAAGACTTGAAAGATAAAGCTAACCACTCTACTGCACTAAATGCTGCTTGTTCACTAGGGGTAACAGAGGATTGGGTTGTAAAAGCTATTCAGGGAACCTTGCATGGGAATGATTTAATTGAACGTCACTACGCTTTTTTAGCCCTTGCTAAATTAGGGATAACTGAAGCCTGGGTTATTAAAGCTGCTCAGAAAGATTTGAAAAGTGAAAACATACTCGCCCGTTTTTACGCTCTTTTAGCCTTGAGTTCATTAAAGGTAACCGACGACTGGACCATTGAGGCGATTCGAGAAGGAATGAAGGATGAGGATAAAGACATCCGTTCACAAGCCCTTTCCACCCTTGGTTCATTAGAGATAACCGAGGACTGGGCCATAAAAGCTATTAAAAAAGCTGTGAATGATAAAGATTATAATGTACGTTCCAAAGCCTTTTCAGTCCTTGGCTCTTTAGGGATAGCCGAGGACTGGGCCATAGAGGCTATTCAAAAAGGACTGCGAAATAAACTGACCAGCTTTGGAGCCCTTTCCGCCATTGCCGATTTAGGGATAAAAGAGGATTGGGCCATCAAGGCCATTCAGGAAGGGCTGCGTTCACCAGCCCGTTTCCAAGCCTTTGATGCTCTTGCAAAGCTGGAAGTTAAAGAACAATGGGCGATGGATGCCGTGTTAATGGAAATGAAAAAACCGAATTCTGATGTTAAAAGATCCGCCTACGAAGCATTATGGACCCTAACGGAAGTGCCAAGTGACGAAACACACACAAAAACCTAGTTTTCTCTTAGGAAGGCAGGAAAGGCAGGAAGAATGCAACCTTTATTGTTTCCCCGGTTTTTTTCCTGGTTTCCTGCATTCCTAAGCTAAATTTTTCTGTTAAAAAAAAATGTTTGATGAAACACTTAAAAAAAATTCTTTCGTGGTTTTTCGTGTATTTCGGTCTGCTCCAGCTATGCTGGATTGTTCTATTCAATTGCAAGGTATTGAAATTGGTAATTGTTTATTCGCCAATTAGCTGCGCATTGGCGTGTGAAAGTAATTGAGCACGCGAAACATTGCGGTATCGGTAAAGTATTGA
>JAJDAS010000142.1 GCA_029261755.1 Nitrospinia bacterium | reverse complement strand
TTTATATTGCCGGACCGGAGGGAAATATCCTCATCGACACCTCCACTGACCTTCGCCGGCAGGTTCTCGATAACGGTATAAGGAAGGTGGATTCCGTTTTGTATACCCATTCCCATGCCGATCACGTGCATGGAATCGACGAACTCCGCAGCTTCAATCATATTCAAAAGGCCAGGATCTCTTGTTACGGCTCTCATGAAACCATAGCGAACATCAAACGCATGTTCTTTTATATATTTGAAAAGGACACCCAGATGGGCGGTGGTATACCTCGCCTGGATATGGTTCCGGTGGATGGGGCTTTTCCCTTGCACGGTTGGAATGTCCAGCCCATTCCTGTTATCCACGGGAGGCTGCCCATATACGGCTATCGGGTTGGCAATATGGCTTATATAACGGATTGCAGCGAATTTCCTCCCATGTCCATCCCCTACATAACAGACTTGGACCTGTTGTTCGTCAACGCCCTCCGTTTTTCGTCTCACTTTACCCACTTCAATGTGGAACAGGCGTTGTCTCTTATCCAAACGGTCTCCCCCAACAGAGCCATTCTAACTCACCTGGGCCACGACATCGACTACCACCGTGACTATCAATTCCCGGAGAACGTGGAATTAGCCTACGATGGAATGGTAATCGATTTGGATTAGGGCCATTCCATGAACAAGGGGGGGTAGGTATGGGGCTTCAGCTGGCTTCGAGGTTTTCGATAGTTAAAGGTGGGTTTACCAAACGAAGACTCCCATCGACAAAAAACTGTCTTTTCCTATCTCTGGTTTTCCCTAAATCCGGCAAGCACCCATTTCCCTCCCCATCCCACTACTACGGGGCCAATGCCAAAGGTAAGGAAGGGAATTACATCATTATTCCAGGGTTCCAGGTAAATTGCCACCAGGGCGAGCCACAAAACGGTTGCAGCAATGGCTATTCGCATTGGACCGGAAACTTCCATACTCATGGGAGTTTCTTCCACCCTGGACTCTGCACCTCTGCCTAAAACCCTGGGTCCAAAAAAAACGCCCACAATTAGAGCGGCTAAGATTAGTATTTCATTAATTCCAGGCATGAGAAAAAAGTGTTGGAAGTTGCCATTTGGATACTTGCATGATAATTCTGAGAATTTATCTCTTACAATCTAAAAATCTTTTAAAATTAAAGACATGGAACTACGAATTACACGAATTGCACAAATTAAAAATAAGAAGCATTTTAAAAAAAATAATTCGAGAAATTAGTGAAATTCGTGGTTAAAAAGTTTTTGTTCTTTTTTTTCTGAAGCTAAATTTCCCTGGCAAAAACTTCTCTCTGTTTTACGCCGTCGGAGGGGCCCACCACCCCTTCTTGCTCCATCTTCTCGACCATTCGGGCGGCGCGGTTGTAGCCGATCCTTAGTTTCCTCTGGACCATGGAAATGGAGGCAGTGCCTGTGGACGTCACCAGCGCCACCCCCTGGTCGTACAGCGGATCGTACTCTTCTTGCTCTTCCTCGGCTTCTTTTTCCACCTTCACTTTCAGGACATCTTTAATGTAAATGGGTTTCTGCTGCTTCTTAAGATACTCTACAATCCTCGTTACCTCCATATCGGATACCCAGCAACCATGGATTCTCTCCAGCTTGGAGGTGCCGGGTGGACAAAAAAGCAGGTCGCCTTTCCCCAGGAGTTTTTCTGCACCCATGCTGTCAAGGATGGTCCTGGAGTCCACTCGCGACGCCACTTTGTATGAGATCCTGGCAGGGAAGTTCGCCTTGATCAAGCCGGTCAAAACATCTACCGAAGGCCGTTGAGTGGCTACGATGAGATGGATGCCCGCAGCCCTGGCCATCTGGGCAAGACGGGCGATGGACGTTTCCACATCCTTGGGCGTGGTCATCATGAGATCCGCCAATTCATCAATGACCACCACAATGTAAGGCATTTTCTCCGTTGGCGGTTCCGCCTTCTTTTCTTCTTGAGGCTCCACTGTTTCCAAGTCATGGAACTGGTTTTTCAAATCTTCGTCCTTTTCTCCCAGGGATTTGAAAAGCAGTTCCTCCTGCTCTTCCAACTCTTCTTCCGGTCTCGTTTTTTTCTTCTTTTGCTTCACCAGATTATTGTAGCCGCTTATATTCCTGACCCCTTGCTCCGAAAGGAGTTGGTATCGCTTCTCCATCTCTTCCACGGCCCACCGAAGGGCCGAAGCTGCTTTTTTCGGGTCGGTAACTACGGGGGTAATCAGATGAGGGATGCCGTCATAGATGGAAAGTTCCAGCATTTTGGGATCAATCATGATGAACTTCACCTCTTCAGGTTTTGCTTTCAGGAGGATACTGGTAATCATCCCGTTAACGCCCACACTCTTTCCTGAACCTGTGGAACCGGCGATGAGGAGGTGCGGTATCTGTGAAAGGTCAGCCACTACCGGTTGACCGGAGGTATCATTCCCTATGGCTATAGTTAGTTTGGACTTGGTTTCCTGGTACAGCTTGGAAGAGAGGACTTCCTTAAGGTAGACCGTCTCGCGGTCACGATTGGGTATCTCGATGCCCACTACGGCCTTTCCAGGCACAGGGGCCAAAATCCGTACGGTGGCGGCCCTCATGCTCAAGGCCAGGTCGTCCGTCAGATTCATAATCTTGCTTACCTTGATTCCCGTGGCGGGTTCATATTCATACATAGTGATGACCGGACCGGGGAGGACCTGGACCACCTTCCCCTGGACTCCAAATGCCTCCAGTTTTTTTTCCAGTATTTTTGCGTTGGTAAGAAGCTCAGATTCGTTCTTTTTCTGGGTGGCATTCTTTGGCGGCGGAGGTTCCAACAGGGTCACCGGCGGGATTCGGTATCGAGTGATCTTTTCCAGAAAAGGAAAAGGTTCCTGGAGAGACTTTTTTCTTTCGGATGCTTTGGCGACAGCCTCCTTGCCTCCACGAATGATTTTTGGTGTTGAGTCACCTTCTTCCTCAGGAAGAGCATTTTCTTCTTTGAGCTTTTGCTTTTCGGCGGCTTTTTCTTTCCATGACTCTTTCTTTTCCTCTACCATAATGGCGAGTCTGTCCGAACCCGTGGCAAAGAGGTCCAAAAACAATTCCTTTATTCCCAAAAGGAAATGGCCAATACCCCGGAGGAGAAATAAAGAAAAGTTTTTTACCACATCAACCATGGAGTTGATGGACAGCCTGGTTGCCACCAGAACGGAAAGAAATATCAGGGTCATTACCAGGATATAGGACCCGGCTTTGTTAAGATATTTCACCAGGAAGGAGGAAAAGAAAAAGCCAAGGATTCCACCCGGTTTGATGGCCTTCCCAAAAAAGGGGTCATGGAGAAAGTAAAGGCCGAGAAGAGTACAGATGGATAGAAAAAGCAGACACCAAATGCCGAAATAACGTGCGAAGTATCCGACATTTTTCCCACGGATAAACCCCCAGGCGAGAATAAATAAGAAGCCGGCTGTAAGAAATGCGGAAGCACCGGAAAGCTGGACCAAGCTATCGGAAACATAGGCGCCGATGATTCCCGCGTAGTTTTGAACCTCCACCTGTTTTTTTGAAGTGAGGTACTGATTAAAGGAGGGATCGGAGATATCAAAACTTGCCACGCTCACAAGGACGAAAATGCCAGCGGCCAATAAAAGCACCCCGTTGAATTCGCGTAAAACCTTTTTGGGAAAGGATTCTGCCGGGGTGTTTCGGATTGGTTTACGATTCTTCGGAGGCATGCTTCTTCAACAAGAAAAAGGAAAGGAACAGTTTAGACAGTGGTCCAAAATTCGGGAGGAACTTGTAGTTTTAAATTTTTCAAAGCATTCATATTATCATATAAAATATTACAACTATCAATACTTTGTTGTAATAATTATAGGTAAAGTTGTTAAGAACCGAAAAACAAAGGACTTTTGAAAGAGGGAGCTTCTATCTTTTTCTCATGCAGGTTCCACCCCAGTCACCGTGTATCCAGCTTTTTCAATCTCTTTTTTCAACTGGCGATCGTCCACTTCCTTTTCAAGGGTAACGATTGCTTGTTTATCTTCCAGGTTCACATTCACTGTGGAAACCCCGTCCATGTCGGATAAAACTTTTGTGACCTTTCCCACGCAGTGTCCGCAGGACATGCCTTCAATATTGATTTTCTTGTTCGTCATAGTTCTTCCTGTTACAGGTTTCATTGCTAATTTTTTACTTTGTGAAATTTTTGGTTTTAAAATCGGCTTGAATTTCCTTAACCGTAAGGCGTTGCCCACAACCGAGACCGAACTAAAGGACATTGCCGCCGCCGCAAAGATAGGATGAAGTAGCGGGCCATCGAAAAGAAAAAGAAACCCGGCAGCGATGGGAATACCGATGGAGTTGTAAGCAAATGCCCAGAAGAGATTCTGTTTTATGATCCTAATGGTTTGACGGCTAAGGTCCAAGGCGGTGGCAACGTCCGCCAGGTCGTTTTTCATCAAGACGATATCCGCCGACTCCATGGCCACATCGGTCCCGGAACCGATGGCTATACCGATATCTGCCTGAGCCAGCGCAGGTGCATCGTTGATTCCATCTCCCACCATCCCCACTTTTCTGTTTCGTTCTTGTATCTTTTCTATTTCCCTCGCTTTGCCATCCGGCAGCACTTCTGCAAACACAGTTTGGATATGGACCTTTTCTGCTATGGCCTCAGCCGTAGCACGATTGTCGCCTGTAATCATTGCTATTTCGACTCCCTTTGCCTGGAGCAGGCGAATTGCCTCTGCGCTGCTGGGTTTTACTATATCGGCCACAGCCACCAACCCTTCCAACCGGTCATTAACGGATAAAAAAATGGGCGTTTTGCCTTCTGCCGCCATGGTGTCGGCTTCCTGCTGTAAGGTCATTTCAACCTTTTTGTCTTGCATCAGGGAAAAATTACCAAGAAGGATGGAGTGACCTTCCAACTCTCCCTCGATTCCCTTTCCCGGAATTGCTTGGAAGAGGGACATATCCGCCAACGTAACCCCTCTTTTCTCGGCACTTTGAATAATTGCTTCCGCCAAAGGGTGCTCGGAAGGCTTCTCCGCCGAGGCTGCTATACGCAGGATTTCCTCCTCTTTGTAATTGCCTGCGGTTGCGATGTCAGTAACCTGCGGCTTACCTTCCGTAATGGTTCCGGTTTTATCCAGAACGATACTGTTTAATTGATGGGCTTGTTCCAGGGCTTCCCCGTTTTTGATTAATATTCCGTGTCGGGCTCCAACACCGGTAGCAACCATGATGGCGGTGGGGGTGGCAAGCCCTAAAGCGCAGGGGCAGGCGATTATCAGCACAGAAATAAATATGGTTAGCGCAAAAAGAGGGGATTGCCCCGCGAGAAACCATGCTCCGGCGGATAAGAGGGCGATTAAGATAACAATGGGCACAAAGTAACCTGCAACCACATCCGCCAGCTTGGAAATGGGCGCCTTGGAACCCTGGGCACCTTGCACAAGCTGGATGATTTGGGCCAGTACGGTATCTTTGCCAACCTTGGTGGCTTCAAAATGGATGGCGCCGTTTTTATTGAGCGTCCCTCCAGACACGGAGTCTCCTATGTTTTTCTCCACCGGGATGCTTTCACCCGTAAGCATAGATTCATCTACGGAAGTTCTTCCTCGTGTAACTCTGCCGTCTACCGGGATCTTTTCTCCAGGTTTCACTATAATGCTATCCCCTGTTTCCACCTCTTCCACGGGAATGATAATTTCCTGGTTCTTCTGAACTACCAAGGCTGTTTTGGGTTGAAGTCCAATGAGTTTTTTTATGGCCTCTGAAGTTTTACCCTTACTCACGGACTCCAGGTGTTTCCCCAGCAAGATAAGGGTAATGATGACTCCCGCTGTTTCAAAGTAGAGATGATGAACATATTGAATATGCCCCTGGAAAATCCGAATAGTTCCAAAAATCCCATAAATTATGGCGGCGCTCGTTCCCATGGCGATTAGTGAATCCATATTGGGATGGCCTTTGAATAACTTTGGAAAACCGCTGAGGTAAAACTGGTAACCGGTTAAGGCAATGGGCAGGCTTAAGAGAAGTTGAGCCAAAGCGAAATAAAAAGGGTGGGTCATTGGGGAAAAAATGGAAGGAATCGGGAGGTCTACCATGGGTCCCATGGCAATATAGAGCAAAGGAATGGAAAAGGAGAGGGCAAATATTAATTTGAGCTTTAAAGTGTGAACTTCTTTTTTCCGATGATCTATATCAATATCATTCGTTTCATTTTGTGCCGCCTGCTGAGGCTCGTAACCAGCGTCGATGATGGTTTTTTTTATTTCCGAAATACGTGTTATCGAGGAATCATATTGAATAGTCGCTACTTCGGAAGCAAAATTTACCGAAATGTCTGCAACCCCTTTCAACGTTCCCACCGCTTTTTCGATGGTGAAGACACAGGAAGCGCAAGTCATCCCTCTGATGGGGATAGTGAGTTTTTGAAAAGAACTATTTCTCCGCACTCCGTATCCGGCTGACTCAACCGCGTGAATAACTTGCTGGATACGGATGTCATTGGCGGAAAAAACGGTCAACTCCTCCGTAGCGAAATTTACTTGGGATGATACAACTCCAGAGACTTTTGCCACGCTTCGCTCGATACTTGCGGCACAGGCAGCACAGCTCATGCCGGTAATTTTCAGCGTCTCTTTATAGTTTCCCATTTTCAACGATCCTCTATGAAAAAAAATTCTTCACCATTTTAGCGTAGAGTGCCATAAAGAAGTAGAGGAGCTCAAAAAACCGCTTTGCTATCATAGAATATACTTTGCTATTTACAATCAAACAAGTATTTTTTTGGGGTTTTAGAAATATTTCATTTGCAAGCTTATTTAATAAAACTGAAAGAAAAAGATGCTGGTTCCATCTTTGGCTTGAGGTGAAGCAGGGAAATAACCCGGCAACTAATTTGCCGGGAAAATTTAAAAAGAGAAGCTTCAAAGGGAGGGGTGGGTAGACAATATGGTTCTTGCAGGAGCAGAGTAATTCGCTGTGGACCAATTCGGAGCAAAATTGCAAACAAAACAGGGATGCGCTAGGAGAATGGACAAAGGAAACGTTATTTCGTGGGAAAACGGAAGGAGCTGCCAAACCTATCCAGAGGGAGAAATGAACTCCCTCTGGTTAGTTTGCAGCAGAATTTGAAAGGTCGCTTACTATCTTTTTGCTCTTCGAGGTCCGTAAATTTCCAGCTCTTTTTTCTTTCTGAATGCACAAGCTTCTTTAAAAGCTTTTTTCTCACCGTATTTTTGAATAAAGAACTTGGTGATCTTACTTACGCCAGGTTCGGGCCTCCAAGACACGGAATAGTATTCGTAAGACTTCTCTCGCCTTGGATCATAGTAAGTAACTCGGGATACGCCTAAAACTCCAGTGTTACTGTTGGCTTTGCTGACCTTTCTTCTGTTTTCACGATCAAAGTCAGGGAATTTTTTCTTCAAACGCACTATTTCATCATCGCGGAAGGTTGTGGCAACTTTGAGACCATTCCTTTTTCCACCATTTTTCTTATCACTGAAGAACTTGCTGGTATAAGGTTTGCCCTGGTAGTAAACACGGACGTACCAGCCCTGGGTATTTCTTTCCGGTTGATCGATTCTGGAGATATTTTTAATTCTCTTCTTACTCGCGGCTTTTACCGCAACTTTTTTAGCTGCCTTTGCCTTCACTTTTTTTGTGGCTTTTGCTGCGACCTTTTTTGCGACGGCTTTTTTTACTGCGACTTTTTTTGTAGCTTTTTTAACTGTTTTCTTTGTTGCTTTCTTAGCTGTTTTCTTAGCTGTTTTTTTCATATGCCTTTATCTCCGGTTTTGCCATGATTTCTGGCAGGTTTATATTAAATGGGAAGCTCCTTTTTTCCCGGTAAGTGTACCAGGGTAACTGACCGGTGGCAAGCCCAAATTATTTGTCGTAAGTTCTTGGAATTTAATTTAGTAACATTTAAACGAATCTGAAAAAAAAAAGCAAGTCTAAATTCATTTTTTTTAAATTTCTTTAGACTGATTTTCCAGGGCGTTTTTTGGAGTTAGGCGGCACCACACATACCTGAGCCGCATGCCCCAGTATCGAATCCGCATGAAGGGGTTTGGCAGGGAGCCTCATTGCTGGAGCTGGTATGGGCGGAAAAGACGGAAAGATTTTTTTTAACTTCGGTAGCATTGCAGGAAGGACATGGCGAAGTAGAGGCGGCGTTGGGTACAATGGCCTCAAAAAAATGTCCACAAGATTTACAAATGTATTCATAAATAGGCATAAGAGCACTCCTCAAAAAATTTTATTTCCATTTCCTTTGCCACGGCAAGGAATCAATGAAATAAGTTTATAGCTTGGACGAGGATTTTTTTTCATATTCTTCCGCGCATTTTGATCCGCAGAAAAATAAATCCTGCCCCAAAATATTTTTTTTTACAGACTCGTTTTTGGGGACATAGATCCGGCACACCGGGTCTTGCACCATTTCATCCATAATTTGTTCCGTCTTTTTCTCTTTTTTTTGGAAAGACGGGGCGCTCCGAAAAAACTTTTTAATGTAGCTATAAGCCAGAATAATTAACGCTAGAATAAGCAGGTTTCGCATTTTTAAATGATAGCCGTGAGGAAATGGGATGTCAATTGATTGTTGAGGCTATTTTGAAAAAAGATAAGAGGATGTCAGACCATACACTACAAGCTTCAAAGTTCACAATTCTTCCCATCTACCGTTTTTCAGTAAGGAAACAGATTCTCCACCAAAGGTGGTGGCGATTACATCTACTTCATCCGAGGAGATCATCATATCGGTGTGAACGGTACTAGTGTTGAATCCTACTTGATCCAACTCTTCCTGAGACAGGTTACCTCCTGATTTGAGACAAAATTTGTAGGCCAAACCAATAGCAATATGGCAAGCGGCATTTTCATCAAAAAGAATCTCCTCAAAAACAAGGCCGCTTTGATAGATGGGCGAATCGATTCCAACAAGAGCTACTTCACCCAACCGTTTCGCTCCGGGATCGCTGTTAATATATTCTCGGAAGGTCTCTTCTCCTTCGTCCGCCTGAAAACGATTGATTTCACCATGCTCAAATTCTAGAGAAAGACCTTTTACCATTTTTCCATTGATGAGGAAAGGACGTGTTGTTTTTGCCGAGCCATGGGTTTTCCGGTAGTCGGGGGTGGTGAAACATTCCTCTGTGGGAATATTGGGTTGATACTCTACTCCTCTGGAGCCAATTTCTCCACCGCCTTTAAAAATGGCTTTGTCCGATAACCCCACAGTTAAGTCGGTGCCCGGTCCTTTGAAATGAAGGCTTTTGATTTTCATTTCGGTCAATTTTCTTGCCCGGTTTTGGAGTCGATGGTTGAGCTTTTCCCATTCCAACATGGGATTGCCCTGATCAACCCGTGAAATCTTAAAGATTTGATCCCACAAGAGCTCACAAGCTTTATCTGGTTTTGCGTCTTGAAACACCTTTTTCCCCCAATTGGGGGTGGCCGCTGCGGCCACCGCCCAGTGGACCTTGGATTTTCCAATGCCTTCCTCATAATAATATTTAATAGCCATATATTGGGCAATTCGCTGGGCATTGATTTTTTTAGGATCAAGGTCAGAGAGAATATCAGGATCCTCCGATCCCACCAGGGAAAGGTTCGCCGCATTTTCATCCACTAACTCCTTGTACTTAACACCCACGAAAGAGGGAACGTATTTCAAATCCTCTAAAGAGGAGCTTTGTAGTCGCAATCTTCTCAGCCTTGGTTCTGCAAGATCGATATGGACATACCTTGCTCCTCTTTGGTATGCCACCTCGGCGAGAAGATATGCAAATTCACGATGGCAAACTTCCGCATTGATATTGAGCAATTGGCCCTTTTGAATATTTACGCCACAATGAATGATGAGTTCCGCATACTTCTTAAGATAGTCATGAAATTTCATTTTCGATATCTCCGGGGTTTGAAATAAACGCTTATTCTCAATTTAATTCTAATTGTGCTAAAATGTAACCTTTTAATGAATGGAAATCCCGGTGCATTTCCATAAGAATCAACAATATTATTTGGAGGTTGAAGGATGAGTGATTGTGGTAGTTGCAGCCCAGGTGGGGCGGGACCTTTTTCGGAAGGAAGGGAGTTAGTAGAGTTTGTTTGGAATGCTCATGGGGGTGCGGTGGCCAACCAACCGATCTCCAATGGAGGTTTAGCAACGAGCTGCAGAGGTTGCAATAAAGAGTTTGTCCTGGAGACTTTTGTAGGGATGTGTCCGCATTGCAATGGAGTACATGCCGTTTCACCACCCCGTTCCGATAATGAAGCCAACATACAGTTTGCGGGAAAAGATTTTAAACTACCAGGTACAACGGTTTAACCCTTTCCGGTATTAAAGCCGGGGTAAGGGCTGGAGGGCGCAAGAAAGGAACTAACCTTCTTTTACAATTCCCTGGATGACATGGGCACGGTCTATAACACCGGTGAGTTTGCCTTCTTTCAGAACGGGGATAAAGTGCTTCCTCTTTTCCGCCATAATGGTGGCCACCTCTTCCAGAGGAGTGTTTTCCTCCACGGTTATAACATCGGAACTCATGATATCCGCCACCGTGGCGCCCATCATCTTTTTAATCTGGTCGTCCATCTTGTGGGCTCCAAAGGTCAACACCGAATCAAACAGAGTGACTACCGTGGGAAGGTGAAGGCGCTTGTGTTGGTCAATAAGGTCGCTCTCCGTGGCGACCCCCACCAGGTTGCCTTCACTATCCACCACTGCTGCGCCGCATTGGTGGTTCTCTTCTATTCTTTTAGCAAAGTCTTGGACCAACGTTTCCGGTGAAACGGTCAATGGGGTGGTAGACATAATTTGTTTGGCTGTGGTCATGAGTTCTCCCGAGAAGCGTCATCTATTTGCAAAAGGTTAACAGAATCGCGTTTCAAAATCAAAAAACTTCCTTTCTTTGAACACTCCTCATCACGGCTAAACGTACTCCACATTTCGGGACCTCTTTCGTTGATCCCACTGCGTCAATTCCTCTTACCATCGTAATAGAAACATCACAGATAGAGAGTTTTTCACATGCTTTCGCTGTCTCAAAGTGTATACTTTTTTGCACACAAAACAGTTGTTTTTCATTAGATTCCGAAAAATTCCTACCACTCACTCTTCCCGAATTGTTACTTCCCGCATGAAAAATCACCGCTCTTCTTTTTGGACAACTCTTCTCTAACATACCCCTCCGATGGATCGCATAGCTCAAAAAAAGTAAATGAATACAAAAAGTTCCCTCTTTTGGCATGATCTCTGCTCTATTAAATAGTGGAAGACTAAAAGAGAGAATGTCTATTGGAGAGAAGAGATGAAAATAATCCAAAAAAAATCCGGTTTTACCATGATTGAAGTTATGCTTGCCATGCTAATCCTTTCCGTGGCCCTTCTGGGGCTTGCCCGTATATCCAGCACTGTGATCAGAGGTAACGCTTTCAGCAGCAACTTCACCACTGCTACGGCACTTGCCCAGGACAAGTTGGAAAAACTGTCCAACCTTGACTTCGATGACGCCGCCCTGAATGACGCCAACACGGGAAACAACAGCGCTACCGGACTACTCAGCTCCACCATTTCCGACTTCCAGGAAACTCAGGTGGATGTGAATGGCGTTGCAAATACGCCGGATGGAATCTTTACCCGTACTTTGAATATATGGGACAGAACCGACCTGGCAAACCCGGCCACACGGAAAGAGATCTCGGTAATTGTAAGTTGGCAGGATGCTCAAGGGGACACCAAGACATCAATCATTTCCACAACAAGGGTGAACTAAAATGATTACTAATAAAAAAATGAACCAGGAAGGGTTTAGCCTGATCGAGTTAACCATAGCCATGGCCATGGGGCTGATACTCTTAACGGGGGTTTATAGTGTATTTTCAAACCAGGAGAAAGCTTATAGAGTCCAAGATCAACTAACGGAAATGCTGCAAAGCAACCGGGTGGGGGTTGATTTCATGACCAGAGATATTAGGATGGCAGGTTATGATATTACGGAAAGCGGAATTTTTGGGTTTACAGACAGCAATTACAGCAACCAGGCCACCGCTACCTCCGTGGCTACCGCCCAGGAGATCTATTTTACCGTCGATGATAATGAAGATGGTGTTTTGGACAACAATACCAATGAAAAAAAGGGATACCGGATTGTGGATACCAGTGGGGACGGAAATTTTGATACCTTGCAAATCGACATGTTGGGATCGGGATGGCAACCTTTCATAGAGAATGTTGTAGCTCTTTCTTTTGTCTATACCTACGCAGACGGTGAGTTAAGCTCCGGCGCCGCAGGCCTTCCTGATAATACCGATGTAGATAACACCAACGATTTTGCGGACGTCAGGTCGGTTCAGATCTCCATGACCGCACGGTCGGAAAAAGAGGACTCAAAGTATACCACGGGATTCAATCTTACGGGAACCGTAGCAGACGGAACGTGCAGGACAAAAGTAATGACAACGGAGACCAAACCAAGGAATATAGGGCTGTAAGTACCCAGGTAGAAAGATTTTGGCTGTTGTCATTATAAATAGAAAGGAGAGTTTAACCATGAAACATTGCAACAATGAACAAGGGGTAGCCTTGGTAACCGCTTTGATTGTTATGGCGCTTCTCACTGCCTTAGCATCAAGCGGAATCATGAACAGCGTTACCGACACCCGAATTTCCAAAAACTATCGAAATGACAAGGAGGTCTTTTACGCCGCCGACGCGGGTTGGCAAGTGGGGAAAGATTACCTGAATACTGTTTCCACCGGCATTGCCAGTACCCCGGCTAGCCCCACTGGAACGGTTGGAGGCGACAACACTTATACCTATGCCTTGAACGTCAATTTGCCGGGACAACCCATGGCAGGTTACGGGCCAGGCTGGGAAAAAATTACTTATAGCATTACCTCCGCTGCTACCGGAACAAAGAGCGGAGCCAACTCCACAATCACAGTGACTGTGAAAAAACCTTTTCAAACCGGTTATTGAAGGAGGTATTAAAAATGAATAAGACACAACGGTTTTTCACTTATAATTTTATGCTTTTGTTTTTTGGGATCACTTTAGGCGCAATCCGCATACCCCTGGCTAATGCCTGCGATATCCCTCCATTTACCCAGACAACCACTCCGGCGAACGTCTTAATTCTCTATGATACTTCAGCAAGTATGCGGGAGCTCATCAACGCCAAGGCGTTTGGGGTCAAACAGATTAACGGAGAAAACTACTATCCTGGAGATTACAACTACAATACTGCTTACGCTGTGCACACCACCACATCGGGGAAGACTTTTTCCGCCAACTCCGTTTACGATGTTTATGAAAACTTGATCGAAGCCGATGTGAATAATTTCAACCCTTTTCCTTCCA
Organism: Nitrospinia bacterium; assembly: GCA_029261755.1. Lineage (GTDB taxonomy): Bacteria > Nitrospinota > Nitrospinia > JACRGO01 > JACRGO01 > JACRGO01. The sequence goes on along the minus strand of JAJDAS010000142.1, from coordinate 11,710 downwards.
ATGCCACAAAAACAAACTGGATGAAAGATAATTTGGAAATCCAGGGTTGGACCTCCTCCAGCCATCCGAATCGAAATTCAAATTGGTATGGCTTTCAAAACACCTACTTTTTGGGCAACTATCTGAATTTTCTCCATGCCAATGCCATGAGGGACGATGTTGGCCGCGCCGCAATTTATGATTTGGTCAATTCTACCAGCGGCGTTAGCTTCGGTCTCATGGCTTATAAGTTTCGCGGTTCGGGCTCTGACGATAATAACCTCGGCGGTTTGATGGTTGCTCCAGTCAATTCCGACAAAACCGCCTTCCTCAATGCCATTAACAGTTATTCCGGTGATAAAAGCGACTCCAATAATAATACCGGCCTCATCATGAATGCCTTCGGACAAACCCCCATCGCAAAACAACTCCGGGACGCCGTCACTTATTTTCAGTCAGGTTACACCAACCCGGACGGGACAACCTTCAGCTCCCCTCTGGATGTGAAGTGCGAACAAACATTTGCCATCATCGTCACGGACGGATACCCCACCGGAGGAGATATGACGGAAGCCGAGGTGGGCGCCATATGTTCTAACTATAGCGACACCGATGATAACAAGGGCGTGGATGACTTGGCAGGTTGTTATTACGACACCGACCTTTCTGCATTGGACGGTACCCAGAACCTTGTTACTTATACCATCGGTTTCGGGTCTGTAAGCGCCTCAGCTACGGACCTGTTGGAAGATACGGCTCTTAATGGGCGCGGAGCATATTTTAACGCGGAAAATGCCTCGGAATTAGCAACGGCTTTTGAATCCATTGTCAGCAATATCATGGCCAGGGCTTCTTCCGGGACTGCCGCTTCTGTTGTCTCCACTACTGGTGAAGGGGCGAACCGCATTCTTCGGGCATCTTTCCATCCTTCCGGCTGGGAGGGCTATTTAGAGGCCTATGACTTCACTGGCTACTCAAGTAGCAGCACTCCTCTTTGGGAGGCAGGGCAATTGCTGGAAGATACCTCTGCCGACAATCGTACCATTTATACGGTGGTGGATTCGGACAGCGACGGCCGTATCGACGACCTTGCCGATTTTTCAACCTCATCTTTCTACTACAATAATTTCAACACAAAGTTGGATGTCAGCGACTCGGACATTGATAACCTCATCAATTATGTGAGGGGAGAAGATATGGCTGGATGGCGCATCCGTGATGAGGATACTGATACGAATGTTTGGAAATTGGGAGATATCGTTAACTCTTCACCCACCGTGGCAGGCGCTCCTCCATTCTTTTATCACCAAAACAATTACCAGCAGTTTCATTCCACTTACAAGGACAGAGCCAAGGTAGCCTATGTGGGATCGGGAAACGGAATGTTGGAGGCATTCAACCTGGATGACGGAACGGAACGATGGGCCATGATCCCCAATATGCTTTTAGAAAAACTCCAGGGGTTGAGCAACTCGGCCTACTGTCGATTGGCCTTTGTGGACAACTCTCCCAAGCTGTTGGACGCCTATATTAACTACGAAGATGGAACCGGGGCCTCGCAGATCGGCTGGAGGACTTTATTACTCCAAGGTCTCCGAAAAGGAGGAACGGGTTATTTTGCGGTGGACGTCACTGACCCCGCCCAGCCTCCAAATCCTCTCTGGGAGTATCCGGGACTTGGCACCCTTTCCTCTTATCCCTATGATGTGTCGGGAAATTACGAGTGTGATGGCGCCGCCTGCTCATTGAGCAGTTCCCCCATTGCGGTAAGTGGTGGACTGGCTAGCTTGAAAGAAAACTCTCCTACCACGGTATGGTGGAATGGTGCCTTTGCTTACCGAAGACAAATCACCATAACCAACACATCGGCAGCATCTAGCATTAATGCTTATCCGGTGTATGTGGATTTTACAGACCATTACGGATTAGTCCAATCCGGTAAGGCCCAGGAAGACGGGAGCGATGTACGAGTGATTTTCTGCTCCAACGACAGCACCTGCAACGAAATTCATCGCGTTCCTAAAAAGATTTGGAACAGCAATAGCGCCAGTGTTGAAGTTTGGTTTAAGATCCAGGAAAGCATTGCCGCTAATTCCACGGATAGCAGGTATTACCTCTATTACGGAAACCCAACCCTAGGCCAAACTCCTCTATCCACCTGCTCCAATATCTTTCAAGCCTGCGAGGAGTTCAATACGGATGGCGGCACACCTGCCGGATGGTCCACTACGGGCGGCACATGGTCCGTCATTAACGGGCAGTTGCATTCCGATACCGATAGTGGCATCACCGGAGTCATGTACCGGAACGACTGGCAAACCGGCGACAAGGTAATCACGGTGGATTATTACTCCCCTGTTCCCACCGGGGAATACCAAAACGGTTTTATCATATTTGATTTTCAGGCTGCCAATAGTTGGAAATATGCAGGGGCACGAGAAGGGGCCGATCAATGGAGGATAGGACATTTTAATGGCAGTTGGAGAAGCAAAGCCTCCTTCAGTGAAGTGGTCAATCAGGACCAGTGGTACGCTATGACTGCCGAGAAAGTTGGGGAAACCGGGAGTTTTTATCGGGATCACGCTTGGATGCTGAGCCTGAATTTTTTGACTTCCGGGGTAGGTAGTATAGGGACCGGAGGTATCGGGTTGTCTACAGAGAGAGGCTTGGCTATTTACGACAATTTCACCGTGCATCCATACACAGCCGATGCCCCCACAGCAATTCTGGGAACGGAAGAAGGACTTTATGCCAGCGATAACCCCACTATTACGACTCAGGCTGGCGTAGTTCTTCCCTTTACCAAGCTCACCTCTTTCTCTGTAGGTTACGGGGAGCACCACGCCGGCATGGTGAAGTTCCAATTGAGCCACGACGGCGCAGACTGGTATTGGTACAATTCAGTGGCCGCTACCTGGGAAGATGTGGCGGGTGGAGGCTACCTTAAATCTAATACACCCGTGGAGATCAATGACCAAATCGGCGATTTTCCCACCGTGATTGGCACAGGGAGTTTGTACCTGAAGGCCTTCTTTCACTCCGACGGATCCCAAAAAGTGGAACTGGACAGAGTCAGCGTAGGGATAGACACCGGCTCTTCCAACCTGGGCCAAAGCTGGTCAGTCCCTGCTACGGGCCGGATGAAGATCGACTCCAATGATGAATGGACCATGGCCGTGGGTTCCGGTCCCCATAATTCCGACACCAAAGGATACACGCTGGTTTTGAATTTAGAAGATGGAAGCCTGGTCTGGAGCAAAAAAGTCAGTAACGATGTAAACAACCAGATGACCTCCGCAGAGGTAATAGATACCAATTCGGATGGCTATTTAGACCATATTTATAACAACGACCTCATGGGGAAAATGTATCGATTTGATACATCCGATACCGACACTACCAACTGGACGCAGCTTACTCTGTTCGATGCGGGAACCACTCAGCCCTTCACTGCCGGTCCCATAGCTGCCTATGGTGAAGGAACTGATATCTGGGTCTTTTCCGGGACGGGAAGATTCCTTTCTCCAAGCGACCCTTCCAATACGGATCAACAGGCATTTTATGCCATCAAGGATGAGGGTGTTGCCAGAGTCCTCGCCGATCTCACGGAAAGAACGCTGCAAACGGACACGGCCCCAACCTCCGGAGCCACGGTGTTAATACCAACCGGGAGCGCCTGCACCTCTTCTCCCAACGGGTGGTATATCAACTTGCCTCAAGCTGGAGAGCGAGTGGTTTCTAAAGCCAGCGTGGTTTCGGGTGTTCTCTTTTTTACAACCTTTGTACCTAATGTAGAGCCTTGTGGTTTTGGAGGAGACGCCTACCTATACGCCTTGGATTACAGCACGGGCTGCAGCACGGATAAGCCGGTGTTGAATATCACGGGAGATGGTGAGGTGAACGAAGATGACAAGGTTGGAGGAAAGGCAGCGCTGGGAATGAAGATTGCCAGTGGTGTGCCATCAGCTCCACAGGTGGTTATTACCAGCAGTAGCGGTACCGGTTCCAATGCCAAAGTGGTTACCCAAACCAGCTCCACGGAAATCGCCATTACCAATGTCTTGCTGCCGGAGACCGGGGCGAAATTGGGCTCCTGGAAAGAAGCGAAGTGAGAAAGGTTTTTAAAAAAGGTTAACCTTTAACGGGACATGACTACCGCGTACAAGAAAGCTGCTATCCCATTCATAGAGGGAGCACTGGAGTGGTGGAGTACCGGAGTATTGGAAAAACCCATGAACGCATACAAAAAAGGTTGGTTCAGAAAGAAGGGTTGGTTCAGGTCTCTCACCTGAACCTTCCAGGCTTGTACGGGAGCATTCCCAATTTTTTGCAACTGGTTCGGGATCCTGTTTTTTTTTGGAGTGCAGGGACTGTGTCACTGCTCTAAAAAAATTCTTTTTTCCTTTAATCTTTATCAATCTCTCAATGACTCAATGGTCCAATGACTCAATGCTCCTATCGGTATTTGAGGACAAAGAATAGTACGGCGGAGAAAAATATAAAATTCATGATGCCGAAAACTTTCAGTACAATATCGGTGGATATTATTGAAGCGGGTACCATAAACAGGATACATGTCCAGACCCCTACAACCCACACCAAAGAGAGATCTTTGGAAGACCTCCTTTTGACCACCTTCTTTATCAACGGTATATTGAAAAAAGGAAGAACCGCGCTTGCAACGATCCCAGCAATTGTAAAGATATTATCCACGTTCATATCGGTCTATCCAAAAAAAGTTTTCTTGCACTCCTCCCTCCGCCTCTGTAAAATTTCCACCATAAACTCATGGGAGAAAATTTTCCATGGAAGAACCATATCAATATACATGACCACCAACCTACCAAACAAATTAGGTTGGGGTATGGTCTATCCTGATGGGGCATAGAAATTCTAACCAAACACTCCATAGACACAAACAAGCAGTTCCAAAGCAAGCTCAACATCATAAAATGAAAAAAAGCAAATGTAAAAGATGCCCCTGGCCCGGAGATAACGCTCTCATGGTTGAATACCATGATAAAGAATGGGGTGTACCCGAATTTGACGATCAAAAGCTCTTCGAATTTCTCATCCTAGAGGGAGCCCAGGCAGGACTGAGCTGGAATACGGTCCTACAGAAAAGAGAAAATTACCGGAAAGCTTTTGATCAATTCGATGCAGTGAAGGTTGCCCGATACAAAGAGAAAAAGATCCAGTCCCTCCTTGCCGATGCCGGGATCATCCGGAACAGATTGAAAATCCACGCGGCAATCAATAACGCTCAAAGGTTTCTCGAAGTTCAGGAGGAGTTTGGCTCCTTTTCTCAATACATGTGGCAATTCGTAGGCGGGAAACCCATCGTCAATAAACGCAGATCTCTCTCGGAGATACCAGCTACAACAAAGGAATCCGATGCCATGAGCAAGGACCTAAAAAAGCGCGGGTTCAAATTTGTCGGCTCCACCATCTGCTATGCTCATATGCAGGCTGTGGGGATGGTTAACGATCATCTGGTAGATTGTTTTCGGTCTGGGGAGATTAATAAACGCCTTCCCAAAAAACACTCTTTACATCCCCCTAACCCCCTTTGCTAAGGGGGAATTAGTAGTGTGTTTCTTTAAAAAAGAGAATTTTTGGAAGCGCTCATAAGCAATGCACATTGCCCCAAAAAATCCTTGTAACATTGCCGCGCCTCACGCCCTCCAACCTTGAACTTTGAACCTTAATCTGGGCCTGGAACCCTGAATCTACACAAACATGAAAACCCCCATCTACCAAATCGACGCCTTCACCGGCAAAGTTTTTTCAGGGAATCCGGCGGCAGTGTGTCCCCTGGAAGAATGGTTAGGCGATTCCCTTTTGCAGGGCATCGCCAGCGAAAATAATTTATCGGAAACCGCCTTCTTTGTACCGGAAAATAATGGCTACCGTATCCGATGGTTTACCCCCACTATGGAAGTGGACCTGTGTGGCCACGCCACTTTGGCCACTGCCTTTGTTGTTTTCCATAGCCTGGTAACATCGAGCAATGAAATCCGTTTTTTTTCCAGAAGCGGAGAACTCATAGTCCAACGAGATGAGAATTTGCTGTCCATGGATTTCCCGGCCCGGCCGCCGGAACCGTGCGCTACGCCTAAAGAACTGATGGAAGGTTTGGGAAAGGAACCGCTGGAGGTGTTGCGTTCGGAAGACTATTTTGCGGTATTTTCAAATGAAGAAGAGATTCTTAACCTAAAACCCAACATGCAAAAGCTGCGGAAATTGGACTTGCGAGGCGTCATCGCTACGGCCAAGGGAAATGATGCCGATTTCGTATCAAGGTTCTTTGCTCCGAAATTCGGCATCAATGAAGACCCCGTCACAGGCTCCGCCCATTGTGCACTTACACCTTACTGGGCTAAAAAGTTGAAGAAGCAAAGGTTGTTTGCCCGACAGGTATCCAAAAGGGGCGGAGAAATATTTTGCGAAAATCGTGGAGAACGGGTGGTGATTTCAGGAAAGGCCGTTAAGTTTATGGAGGGTGTTATTACTCTTTGAATCCGGTTCCTTCGCTAAAAATGTGATAAAGTTTCAATAAGTTAAGGGTTTAGAAACCCGTAACCATCAAGGCATATGTTTGGGGAAATAGTTTTAAATTTCCAATCTTAAATTTCCAATTTCCAGTTAAGTTACCACCCATGTCCCACAAAAACCACCTCCGCAAGGAATCCATGAAACGGCTAGGCTGGGACGAACTGCGCTCCCTTCTTTCCGGTTACGCTTGTTCGGAATCGGGCGCCAAGGCATGTCTGGATTTGTGGCCGGAGTCCGACTTCCCCAGCGCGCAGGCTGCTTTGAATGTATCCGCCGAAATGGCGGTTCTTCTTGCCGCCGAACCTCCCGTGCCCGCTTGCAGCTTCAAGGACATCCTGCCCTTATTGGACAAGGCATCCAAGGAATTCTTGCTGGAGCCAAAGGAGTTGAAGGAAGTTGCCCAATTCCTCCGCCTCTCCGAAACCATGGTGCGCTACTTCGGGAAATGTCCACCGGAACGCATTTCCCATCTCACCCCCCTCACCGAATCCCTGCTGGAGATTCCCGGTCTTGCTAAGGATATTGACCGCATCGTCACCAAGGAAGGAGAGATGAGACCAAATGCCAGCCCGGAGCTTGCCGGGCTCAAAAGAAAGGCGCAAAACCTGCGGTCCACCATCACCACAAAGATGGAGAAGGTTTTGGATTCTTTCCAATATTCTCCCCACCTTCAAGATCGATATTGCACCGAGAGAGAACAAAGGTATGTAATCCCTATCAAGTCGGAGAGCCGTTCTAAGTGTCGGGGAATCGTGCATGGAATATCCGGGTCGGGCGCCACCCTTTTTCTGGAACCGGAAGCCCTTGTGGACCTGAACAACCAGCTAAAGATCGTGGAAATGGAGATCGAGCAGGAGGTCTTGAGAATTCTCCGAACAATTACCCGTGAGGTGGCCCTTGCGGAAGAGGTGGTGAGGTCCAACTTTGAAATTCTCACGCAACTGGACGTGATCCAGGCCAAGGCCAGGTTTGGGGAGAGTTTAGAGGCAAGTTTCGTGGAGTTGGCCGAGACAGGATCCATTGACTTGAAGAATGCCAAGCATCCTGTCTTGCTCATGGAAAAAAGGGAGGCGGTGGTAGGGAATACCCTGGAGGTGGAGGAGGATGTTTACGGCATCCTCATTTCGGGACCAAATACGGGGGGAAAGACCGTCACTTTGAAGATGCTGGGGCTGATGGCTCTCATGGCTGCCTCCGGGCTTCCCTTGCCGGTGGCTCCCGGCTCCAGGATCCCATTTTTCCCGGAGGTGTACGCGGATATCGGAGACGAGCAGGACCTCCACCGGGACCTTTCCACCTTTTCCGCCCATATGGTGAATATCATCCGCATCATGGAATCGGCAAAACCTCACTCCCTGGTGCTGCTGGACGAACTCATTGTCTCCACGGAGCCCGAGGAAGGGGCGGCACTGGCGGAGGCCGTTTTGCTTCAATTCATCGAGAAAAAGATCAAAATGGTGGTGACCACCCATTACGATTCCCTGAAGGCTCTGGGGCAGACCAGGCCGGATTTTCTGAATATAGGGTTTGGCTTCGACCTGGAAAAAATGGCCCCCACCTATCGGCTAACTCTGGGCACGCCGCAAAAAAGCTCTCCCATGGAGATCGCCCTGCGGCTTGGAATGGACCGGAAAATCACGGAGATGGCGGCGGAGCTTTTGAAGCAGAAGGATCGCAGGCTGGACCATTGGCTTTCCCAAATCCAGGAGGAAAGATCGCTGTTGGAATCCGAAACAGCTAAGGCAAAGGCTTTGAGCCGGGAAATAGAGGAAAAGGCGGTGGAGAAAAGGCGGCTGGTGGAAGAGGTTCGACAGGAAAAGGAGATTTTTCACAAGGAAAAAAAGAAACGCCTTTCCAAAGAGATATCTGCGGCAAAGAGAGAAATACGGGAGATCGTAGATGAGCTTAAATCGAAGCCGGGGAAAAACCTCATCAGGAAAGTGGGGAGTCGACTGGACTCCATGGGCCGGTCCGAACCGGATTTTCTTCCGTCTGCTCCGGCTATACCCTTGGAGTCGCTAAAGCCGGGGGACTTGGTGGAAATTCCCAGCCTCCATGCAAAAGGGGAACTCCTGGATGCGCCGTTAAACCGGAAGAAAGTGAGGGTGAAGATAGGGAATTTTGAGTCCACCGTGAACACGGGATTGATACGTGGACTTCAACGCAAAGCAGTAAACGACGATTCCAAAAAGCAAGGTCCTGCCATTCAGTTGGATGAAACCGTCCAACCTTCCGATACCAACGAATGCGACCTTCGGGGGATGAGTGGAGACGAAGCCGCCTCTGTATTGGCCAGATTTTTGGATGCGGCGGTCTTGGCAAGGATCCCTTCGGTGCGCATCATCCACGGCATGGGAACCGGGGCCGTAAGAAAGAGGGTGTTGGAGCTTTTGGAAGAATGGCCTTTTCCCCACCAACTACGCCCAGGTTATTCCCATGAAGGTGGATATGGGGTGACTGTGGTGGAGCTGAAGGCTTGAATTTCCAGAAAAATCTGCTAACAATTCTGTGTGGTTCTGCGCAAATCTGTGGCCAAAATTCTTTTTTTTTGTTTTGCTGAAAAACAAGCAAAATTAACCCAAAAAAGTATATAATAGTAGATTTGAACTTCGTATGTTCCCTAGTCCGGTTTAATAATTGAAATAAATCAAATACCTTTGGTTGGTGTTGAAACAACTTTTTTAAACTTTAAAAACCATTTGGAATAAAATGAAAGGAGTAGAAGGCTTCACCCCGGATATAATTTAATTTAAACCTAAATAAGAAGGAGTAAAAAATGGCAGAAGCAAAAGGATTGAACAAACCGGTAAAGCTGAAAAGTGAACTGGCAGAGTTATTGGGCGCAAAAGAACTTCCCAGGACAGAGATCACAAAAAAACTATGGGACTATATTAAAGAGAATAAACTTCAGACAAGGACTGAAAATGGAAAGCCTGAGAACGCAGGCAAGTTCATTGTGGCTGAAGCTAAATTGCTCCCGATTTTTAAAAACACAAAATCCAAAAGCAAATCAGGTAAGCTCACTGACCTTACCAAGATGAAAGAAGGCCAGACGATCAACATGATGCAGATGGCCGCTATTGTGGGAGCAAACATAGAATAAGTATAAAGTGTCGGGTTTGCATATGAATAATGCAGGCCCGACACATTTTTAATGTTGAAATCTCGGTAATTACCACTGTTTGGCACTTTCAAAAACTCTCTTTTTTTAAAGAAACCTACCCTTAATTCCCCCTTTGTTAAGGGAGATAGGGGGTTGTAAAGAGAGTTTCTGGAAGTGCCCAGAAATAATTCGAACATTGACTCCCCCCACGCTTTTTGCCTGCAATGGGTGCGGAGCACCCTGTGTCAAACCCAAGATACCGCTACCATCCCCAGAAGAGTACACACTGGCAATGGCTACCAAAAACCGGATAAGCGACTCCGGCATTTCTGTCAGTTCCCCCTGCCACTGCTCACCACTTAGGATCCCGACGTGAACCCGAGAGTAAGAATATCCACAGCCCGGACCCCGGACGGTGGCGAGATGGCGCTTTATCAGCATGACCGTGATTTCTCCATCGAGATCAACAGCCAGGATTTGATGAACAGTCGCCAGCATGAGTCGGAACTGGAGCTGGCGCGGCTGGGTTGTTCGCATCTGACTGACCATAAGGCGGCCAGTGTACTCATCGGCGGTTTGGGTATGGGCTATACCTTGCGCCAGGTTCTTGATATGCTGAACCCCCACAGCCAAGTGGTGATGAGTGAACTGTTGCCTGCCGTGGTGGAATGGAATCGTGATTTCCTCGGGGAACTCAACGGCCGGCCGCTGGCGGATGAGCGAGTTGACCTCAAAACGGGCGACATTGTCGAGCTTATTTCACGGTCTCAGAACAGATTCGACGCGATCCTACTGGATATCGATAATGGACCCAGCGCCATGACCGATGCAGGGAACCGTCGCCTGTACGGTTATGAGGGAATTCAGGCCTGTCGCCGTGCGCTGCGCGAACAGGGGTGTCTGGCTGTATGGTCTGCTGCGCCAAGTGTGAAATTCGAGAAGCTTTTGATGAGTTGCAGCTTTCATGTGCGCTGTTTTCGGGTCCACACCCACAAGGGCAGTAAATCGAAGTCACGTTTTATATGGGTCGCTTCGGAAGACAAGACTATCCTGCCTGCCGGTGGCGTCAACCCGCGCCTGCCGCTCAAAAATGAGTCGGAAGGTAGCGGCAGACGGCCGAGAAAAAGACGATAGGCGTGGAGGAGCAGGGTTCTCAGGTCCGTGTAGCACAGGCGCTAAGCTTATTTTTAAGGTTGGGGGATTTTGATTGGAAATTTTATATTGGAAATTAAAAATTTGACCCGAAACCCCTGGAATTTGCCGGAATTTCTCAAAGAATACTTTATTTTTTCAATAAAAGACAAAATAGCAGGACATAATTATGACCAATAACGATATCTTGCGCCGTATCCGCTATATCTTTGACTTTAACGATTCGAAAATGATTTCTATATTTGCCTCAGCTGATTATCAGGTAACTCGAGGGCAGGTTAGCGATTGGTTGAAAAAAGATGATGATCTTGCGTATGAGAAATGCAGCGCAACTGAGCTGGCGATTTTCCTAAATGGTTTTATTAACGATAAACGAGGCAAAAAAGAAGGGCCACAACCCAAGCCGGAGAAGCGTTTAACTAACAATATCATTTTCATGAAATTAAAAATCGCGTTAAATCTGAAATCGGAAGATGTATTGGAGATTCTGGACTTGGCTGATCTGCGCATAAGTAAACACGAATTAAGCGCGTTTTTCCGTAAGCCGGACCACAAACATTATCGTGAATGTAAAGATCAGATTTTACGCAACTTTCTAAAAGGGTTGCAGCTTAAATTTCGCGATAATATTCAATCCGAGAAGGATTAAAATCCAAGCTTGGGAGTTGGGCCATGCGGCAGGTGGAATATTTTACGGGCACTTCCAAAAACTCTATATTTGAATAATTTCTACAACTAATTCCCCCCTATCAAGGGCTAATCTTTACCCACAAATATTGATGGTAGTAGCGGAAGGGGGCGTGAAAAACCAATAAAACTCACTGAGCGCGCTGAGGCATGGAGGTTAAAAGATTTTTTTTTAGAAACTTTTGCTTGTTGACAATAAATTTTTAATCCTTAAGCCTGCTCATAGGTTTGATA